>DASTFY010000127.1:0-21161 GCA_035719525.1 Acidimicrobiales bacterium | reverse complement strand
GACCCGCGGGTCGGATGGAAGCGCAGCCCGACCTCCTGCGCGGCGGCGATCTCGGCCGAGATCAGATCACCGCCGCCTCGCGGGTGCACGTAGAGGTGGTCGGTGGTCGTGGTGCACCCTCCCAGAGCCAGCTCGCACAGGCCGACCCACGCCGACACGTACGCCGCCTCCTCGTCCAGGCGGCTCCAGACCGGGTACAGGGT
This sequence comes from Acidimicrobiales bacterium, assembly GCA_035719525.1. Taxonomy (GTDB): domain Bacteria; phylum Actinomycetota; class Acidimicrobiia; order Acidimicrobiales; family Ilumatobacteraceae; genus DASTFY01. The sequence goes on along the minus strand of DASTFY010000127.1, from coordinate 20,958 downwards.
CCGCAGCCAGTGGAACAGGTTGCCCGACAGCGCGGGCCGGAACGCCCGGGTGAGGTTCTGGTAGATGTGGTGATGCGTGTTGACCAGACCGGGCGTGACGAGGCAGCTGTCCGCCCGGACCACCCGGCGGGCGGGCGGTTCACTCCCGGCCCCGCCCACGCCGACGACGAACCCGTCCCGCGCCGCTACCCAGCCACCGGGGATCTCGCGGCGCTCACCGTCCTGGGTGGCGACGAGCTCCGCACCCGCCACCAACAGGTCGACGAGCTCGTCAGCCGGCCGGTGCACGGGGTCGGCCGATGCCACGGGGCCGGACGTTACCGGCCTCGCGCCGTCTCACTCGTCGGTCTCTTCCTCGTTCTCAAGCTCCTCGTCCGATCGGAGATAGACCTGCGTTGCTGACCGTCCAGGACATGGTCGAACATTTGCGCGTTCTGGCTTGACAATCGAACGCGTGTTTGCTATTGACCTGACGACCCTCCTGGGGCGGCTCGACGCGCTGATCGACGGCTGCGACGACGACACCCTGGCGTCCGCCGTGGCCGAGCTGGCGACTGTCCGCACCCGCTGCGACGCCCTGTGGCTGCAGATGGTGGCGGCCGTGGAGGCCCGCGGCTTGCATCGGGCTCACGGCGCCCGGGATGCGGCGACCTGGATCGCCGGGCTGTCCGGGGACCGCAAGGGCACGGCCCGGCGGGAGGTGGAGTTGGCCCAGCGGCTGGCCGATGCCCCGATCGTGGCCGACGCCCTGGCGGCCGGCACGGTGTCGCAGGCCAAGGCTGCGGAGTTGGTCCGCGCCGGCGGACTCCCAGAGGACGCCCAGGAGACGCTGGTCGCTCTAGCGCTGGAGGCTCCCGTCGAGGCTGTCGCGGCGGCGGTGGAGCAGGCCCGCCTGGCCCACGGCGCCACGACCGCGCCGCCCGCCCCGGAGCTGTACGTCACCCGCCGCGCCGATCACGCCCTACTGCAGGCCACGGTGGATCTGGTCGACGCCGAGATCCTGGACGTGGCGCTGTCCACCATGGTCGAAGCCCAGAACCTGCCCGTGGACATCCCCTACCCGCAGCGCCGGGCTCGGGCCCTCACCGGCCTGGCCCGCTACTACTTGGACCACCAACACCAGGCGCCCACCGGACGGGTCGGACGACCCCACATCCTGGTCCTCGTCGACCTGGAGGTGCTCGAAGCCCGCACCGGCGGATCCGCGGTGCTGGCCTGGGGGGCGGTCCTCGCCGGGGACCAGGCCCGCCGCCTGGCCCAAGACGCCAACATCACCCGGGTGATCACCTCCGCCCGCTCCGAACCCTTGGATGTGGGGCGGGCCACCCGCAGCGTCCCTCCCGCCATCGCCAAAGCCGTCATCGCCCGCGACCGGCACTGCCGCTACCGGGACTGCACCGCGCCATCGTGGGCCTGCGATGTGCACCATCGACAACCATGGGCCCAAGCAGGCCCCACCGCGCTCCACAACCTCGGTCTCCTGTGCTGGCACCACCACGACCTCGTCCACCGCCACGGACCCCACACCCTGCACACCGACCCCGACGGGCGCTGGCATCTCCCCCAATGCACCTTGGCCGCCGCCTGAACGCACGGCGTGCCGACGCCGCGCTCCCTGACGCCTGGTTCACTGACCGCCGGCGACCGGTCATCCGCCGCTCTCCTTGAGCCGAGGCCTCGGCCCTGGGACGATGCTGCATGCCCGCACAAGAGGACGACCTGCTCGACCTGGTCAAGGCGATGATGGCCATCGACTCGGTCAACCCGTCGCTCGTGCCGGGCGGGGCGGGCGAAGGCGAGATCGCCGACCACGTCGAGGGCTGGGCCAGAGGAGCGGGCCTCGGCGTCGAGCGGCTCGAGTCCATCCCCGGACGCCCGAGTGTCTTGGTGCACAGCCGCGCCGGAAGCTCGGGCCCGCGGCTGATGCTGTGCGGGCATCTGGACACCGTCGGCTTCGGCGAGATGGATGATCCGCTGACGCCACGGGTCGACGGTGACCGCTTGTACGGCCGGGGCGGGTACGACATGAAGGCGGGCCTCGCCGCCGCGCTGATGGCCTGCCGGGAGGCGGCCCGACTCGGGCTGGCCGGGGAGGTCCTCGTCGCCGCGGTGGCCGACGAGGAACATTCGAGCATCGGCGTGCAGGACGTCCTGCGCCACACCACGGCCGACGCAGCGATCGTCACCGAACCCACCGAGTTGACGCTCGCCGTCGCCCACCGGGGCTTCGTGTGGACCGAGATCGAGGTCGTCGGGGTCGCCGCCCACGGGTCGCGGCCCCATCTGGGGAAGGACGCCATCCTCAAGACGGGACCGATCCTCGTCGCCCTCGCCGACCTGAACGGACAGCTTCGGGGCCGCCAGCACCCTCGGCTCGGGCACGGCTTCGTCCACGGCTCCCTCATCACCGGCGGTCGAGAGGAGTCGACCATCCCCGACCGCTGCCTGCTGACCATCGAGCGTCGCACCCTTCCGGGCGAGACCCTCGACGATGTCGAGCGCGACATCGAGGCGCTGCTGGCCAGGTGCCGAGTAGACGACCCGGAACTCGAAGCCTCGGCGCGCACGGTCCTGTCCAGGCCGCCCTTCGAGGCGGCCGACGACATGCCGGTCGTGCGGTCCATGACGGCGGCGGCGACGCGCGTCCTCGGACGGCCGGCCGAAGTGGCGGGCGCCAGCTACTGGTGCGACGCGTCGCTCATCGCGGGCGCCGGCATCCCGACGCTCATCTTCGGCCCCAACGGCGACGGCGCCCACGCCGCCTCGGAGTGGGCCAGCATCTCCGGCACGGTCGCCTGCGCGAACACGTTGATCGAGGCCGCCAAGTCCCTTTGCCAGTAGATCCCTGCCGCGGCCCCGGGCGCATCACTCGATGCTGAGGACCTCGTAGCTCCAGGGGCGACCGATGGCGTCGCTGCAGGTCAGGTGCTCCGGTTGCCCGGGCCGGCGGTGTACGACCACCGCGAGGGACCGTGGCCCCGACCGGAAGCGGACCCGTACCGTCTCCTCGCCGATCGAGCCGGCTCCCTCGACCGCGATCCCGTCCAACTGCCGCTCGTCCAGATGGCGTCGTGCCGCGATCTCCGCCGCCTGGACCAGAGTGGAGAAGCAGCTTCGCCCCCGGTAGAGGTCGAGTTCGATGCGGCCGGCGGCCAGCTCCGCCACGACGGCCGGCGCGCGCTCTGGTGGAACCCGGCCCAGGTACACCCCCCACGGAAGGGCCACGACGTTGGCGGCGAAACGGTCTCCTCCGACGTGCGAGGCCTCCCAGACATCGGGGACGCCGGCCGCGGCGAGTGCACGAGCCACCGGTCGGCCCAGGTTGGCGCAGCACTGGTCGTGCCGGCCGTGGGTGCACACGAGCAGCAGCGGGCCGGTGACCGGCTGGCCGATGCCGGGCGAGGCCTTGCGCCGCAACAGCCTCAAGTCGATGCGCAGCAGCTCCGACTCGTGCTCGACCTCGAGCTGCTCGAGCCACCCGCCGTCGGGCGTGGTGCGGGCCAGGTAGACGCGGCGGGGGCCCTCGGCAGGCTGCCAGCCCGTCCGGCGCGCGAGCAGCACCCGCACCCGGTGGTGGCGCGCCCCGCCGTGCAACGCCCTCGCCACCGTGGTGTCCATCCTGCTGTCGAGCAGCGCGTCGCGCCCCCAGGGCCCCGGTTGCTCGACGACCAGCCACCGGGTGACCCGGGACGCGGTGGCGTGCACCGGCTCGCCCCGCCGTAGCGACAGCGCGGAGCAGGTGACGCGTCCTGCGTCAGGCACCGTCGACGACGATCCGCAGGAGGCCTTCGCGCACCAGCCTGCGCACCAACACGAGCCGGCTGTCCTGGTCGAGCAGGTCGCCCAGTCCCGCCGCCGAGAGGACCGCGCCGCTGAGGAGGCGCGACACCGCGGGCTCGACTGGCGCCGGTAGGTCGATGCGCCGGGCACCGACGCTGAGCTCCAGCCGATCACCCTTCGGCTCGGCGCGCCACACGACTCCCGGTCGAAGCTCGACCCGCGTGAGATCGTCCAGGTGGGCCAGCGCCTCGAGATCGAGGAGCAAGCCGTGCACCGGGGGCGGGCGCTCCGACCAGTACCGCTCGCTGAGGGCGCGGGCCATCTCGCTCCCGTCGACCCCGTCGACGACCTCGGCCAGGTCGGCCAACGCCTCCTTCACAGCGCGTTGGGCGATCACGGGATCGGTGGCCCACCCGGGCGGCAGAGGACGCCGCAGCGAGGGAACATCGGCGGCCAGAGCAACCACCTGCCGCACGACGTCGTGGTACGTCGTCGCCAGCACCCCGATCGTCAGATGGAGGGACGACCCCTCCTCCGCCAGCGCCGAATGGATCACCCCTCTCGGCAGGTACAGGCACGCTCCCGGCCGGAGGTCCACCTCGAACTGCACCGGCTGCTGACCGGCGCGCTTCCGGTCCGAGGTCTGGCGAGCCAGAGGCTGGTCGATCAGGGGTGCGCGGATGGTCCAGTGCTTGGCGCCGTGCACCTGCAGCACGAAGACGTCGTGCGTGTCGTGGTGCGGGGCCAGGCCCGTCGACGCGCGCGGCGTGAGGTAGGCGTTGGCCTGGACGGCGTGACCGATCGCCTGCTCCAGGTCGCGGCAGAACCGCGTGAGCGGCGCCCACCAGCGGTGGAGGGACTGCAGGACGATCGTGGCCCCACCGGCGTACAACTCGAGCACGCGGGCGGGATCGAGCAGGTCGTCGACGGTGACCGCGCCCGTGCGCACCCTGCGGGTCCAGGACGCGGGCGGGAGGGGCGTGCCGTCGCGAACGAGCCTCACGGCCGGCCGGCGCAGGCCGGCGCCGGTCAGCAGCGCATCAACGTCGGCGAGCGAGAGAAGATCGTCGAAGGACGGTCCCTCCCGGTAGTTCGGCTCCTGGCCGAAGCGCTGCGCGAGGAAGGCCTCGGCATCACCGACGCAGCGCTCGAGCGCCGAGGGAGCGGTCAGTGGGCCACCGACAGGGGCATCAAGAGTCCGTGCCGTCGGTGTCGGCGTCCGAGGCGTCCTCATCGGCGTCCGAGGCGTCCTCGTCGGCGTCGGCGGCGTCCTCGTCGGCGTCGGTCGTGTCCGGGTCCGCCTCGGCGACGAGCGTCGCGCCGGTCCACGTGGTGCGGATGTCGTCGTCGGTCAGACCGGTGATGAGCTCGGGCATGGGTCCTCCTCGTCGGAACGGATGGCTCCGGCGCGCAGCGTAGAACGCTCGAAGACCATCGTGGTAGGGAGAGTGTCGTGGAGACCGGCATCTCGCTCAACCCAGCGGGAATCGACGCGCCGGTTCTGGTCGAAGCCGCGCAGGCGGCCGAGGCAGCCGGCTTCGCGTCGGTCTGGTGCTACGACCACCTCTCGGGCACCGTACTCGGCGCTGACCGCTGCCTCGACGTGTGGTCGGTCCTGGGGGCGGTCGCCACCTCGACGTCTCGCGTTCGCCTGGGTCCGCTGGTGGTGAACGTGACCACCCGCCACCCCATCCACATCGCGGTGGCGGCGGCGACGCTGCAATCGCTGGCCGGAGGACGGCTCGTGCTCGGGCTGGGCGCCGGCTCGAGCCGTCCGTCGCCGTACGCCGCCGAGATGGCCATGTTCCATCTCGTCGACGAGCCGGCCGATCGTCGGCGGGCGCGGGTGGCCGAGACCATCGGCTTCCTGCGCGCACTGTGGTCGGGTGCCGCGAGCTTCGAGGGGGAATGGGCCCGCTTCTCGGACACTTCCGGCGTGGCCGTTCCCACTCTGATGTGCCCGATGGTCGTCGGCGCCAACGGGCCGAGGATGGCGGAGCTGGCCGGCCGCCTCGCCGACGGCGTGAACTTCCATTCGTCCGAGCCCGCGCTGGAGCGCCTCGTCGACATCGCCCGCCACGCCGCGGGCGCGGCCGACCGCGAAGGGTTGGAGGTCAGCGTCGAGGCCCCGTTTGCACGTGAGTGGCTCGACCCGGGAAGCCCGACGCGCCAGCAGTTGGCGACGAGCGGCGTCGGTGAGGTGGCGGTGCAATGGAACGCGTCCCTCGGTGTACGAGCGATTGAGGACGCGGGCCGCTGGGTGCAGTGAGGCCAGCCCTCAGTCGGCGGTGGCGAGGGCCGCTCGGGTCTCGTCGACGGCGCGTTCGGCGTCGGCGAGGCGTTGCTCGGCGTCGTCCAGGGCTGCCTGGGCCTTCGCCACCTCGGCCTCGGCCGTGGCCAGCCGAGCAGAGGCTCGGTCAAAGGCGGCCTGTGCCGCCGCTTGCGCCCGCTCGGCCGCGGCCAGCTCCTTCTCCCGCTCCCGGCGTTCGGCCCGTCGGGCCCGCTCGGCCTCGCGCTCCTGGCGGGCGTCGGTCGTGGTGACTGACTCTCTCCTCGATGCACTCCCCTTTGACGACGGCCGCGCCGCTCGCGCTGGCTTCTCGGCCGTCGTGGCGGGCTGTTCGAGCCCCGCGAAGAGCGCGTCCGTGTCGACGTCGTCCCCGCCGAAGCCCAGCCGACGTCGCTCCAGCTGTTCGCCCAGGACGGAGCTGCTGGCCACCTCGCCCAGCCGGCCCGGTACCGCGCCGGCCGCCTTGCCGGCCTTGGACAGGACTTTGCCAGCGGCCTGCGCCAGGCGGGCGGTCGCCGCGCGCAGCTCACCGACGGCGCCCCTCAGGTCCTCGCCCGCCCGGCCCTCGACGGCCGCGGCCTGGGCGCCCCGGCCGGCTTCGGCTGCGTGCAGGAACCGCTCGACCACCTCTGGTTGTTCATGGGCGACGACGTTGAGGGCCCAGTCGGCCGGCGCGGGTCGGCGCAGCTTGGCCACCTCGGCCGCCTGCCCACGATGGCCGTCGGCCTTGAGCTGGTTGACCAGCGCGTTGCGAGCGGCGACGAACTCGTCTGGCGGCACGGTGGAGAGGTCGTCGGGTGTCACCGGCGCCCCGGTCGATGCCACATGGTGAGGCGAACGAGCCGCACATAGCCCATGCGCTCGTACACGGATTGGCCGTCGTCGCTGGCGACGAGTGCCGCGGGAAGCGCCGGTTCGGCCAGGGTGGCGGCCCAGGTGAGCGCCGCGCCGTAGCCGCGGCCCCTGGCTTCGGCCCGGGTCGACACCCACTCGACATCGATCAGCTCGTGTCCCATCCGCGCCCCGGCCGTGGCCACCGGCACGCCATCGACGTAACCCACGAACAGGTGGAACGGCCCCTCCAGCACCGCCGGGTCCAGGAGCGCCGAGCCTTCGGCGCCTGGCATCGGGTACGCCTCGACCAGGGTCGTGACGAAGTCGCGAAGGTCTCCTTCGTCCTCGACGGCGCGCACGTCCAGCTCGGCCGGCATCGGTGGAGCCTGCCCTCCGGCGGCCCGGAACATCAGCGGCGGATGACCCATGAGCTCCAGCTCGAAGCGCGACAGGTCCGGTGTCGGCCAGGCCGACAACAGCGCGAAGTGGCGTTCCGGCGGAGAGAAGCTGAGCACGGCCTCGATCGTCGCCTCGAGGTTGATGTAGGCCGGCGGCTGAAGCAACACCGAGACGTTGTCGAACAACACCGGCGACGCGGGGTCCGCCATGCTGACCTCCGGAGTCGTGCGGCTGCGCCCGCCGGCGCGGTCGGCCAGATCCATGCTCCGCTGCGCGTTGGCCAGCACGAAGCGCCGCAGCAGCGAATCACCGGGATCCAGCTCCGGCTCCCAGCCGTGGGTGAGGTGCTCCATGTGTGCGGGCTCCCGTCGGTCGTCGTGGTTGCTGAGGTGGTGGTCAGGTGCCGCCGGCCAGGTCGAGGCGACCCTGCTCGGAGGAGAGCGCGGCGTGGCGGAGGATGTTGCGGGCCATCGACGACTCGTGCCGGTCGGCCCGGGCGTTGTAGATCTCGGCGCGGAGCGAGTGCACCTCGACCGAGTGCGGTTCGGCCTGCACCGCGTGTTCAACCAGGTGACAGGCCATGCGCAGGTCACCCTCCTCGGCCAGCGCACGCGCTCGGGCCAGGACCCTTCCGACCCCACCCGACAGCTCGACCCACTCCCGGGCCTGCTGGTGGCGCGGCGCGGGGAGCAGGTTGTCGGGTTGACCGTCGTGCCATCCTCCGTAGCGGCGCCACACGTTGCGCACCAGGAATTGCGGATGGTCGTAGACGGGGCGGAGGTAGGGCCGGTCGAGAAGGTGGGCCGGCAGCTCGACTTCGTGGAGCACGCGGTCGAGCGTGCAGCCCCCGTTCATCAACGCCAGCGTCTGCGCCTCGATCGACTCCAGCACCTCGGCCGTGTCGACCAGCGCCTGGCGGATCCGGTCGGCGCCGAACACCGGCAGCCCGTGCCCGGCCAGCATCACCTCAGCGCCCAACCCCGCCATGCGCCGCAGTGATGCCGCCCAGTCGGAGGCGTAGCGCTGCACCTTCTGCGGGTTGCCGGCGTTGGGAATGGCCCAGATGAAGAGGTCGCCGGGATGCAGGATGGCCCGTTCCGGCAGCCAGGTCCAGGTGGCGTCGTCGGTCTCGCCCAGGCCGTGATGGAGCTCGAAGGTGAGCCCGCCCCGGCGGAAGGTCAGACGGTCCCGGTAGGTGACGTCGGGGTCGCGGAAGGCGTCGGGGAACTCCCATGTGGCCACGGGCAGGGCGAACTGGCGCTGATTGATGGCAGTGTTCCATCCGCGGGTGCGCTCATAGCGGCGGAAGTCCGCCGGCATGGCCTCGTGGCCGTAGACCACCGGCGCCTCCCAGCCCTCCGCGCTGGCCTCGGCCTCGAACAGACCGGTGCCGAAGACATGGTCGATGTGGTGGTGGGAGAAGACCGCGGCAGCCAGCCGCCCTCTGCGGCCGTCGCCCGGGCGCCAGGCCCGCACGACGTCGAAGACGTGCTGCGCGTCGAAGGGCCCGCCGGTGTCGAGCAGCACGAGGCCGTCACCGGTGTCGATGGCGCTGATGCTGGCCACGCTCTTCACGTAGAGGACGCCGTCGAAGATCTCCTCCGCCACCCGGCCCTCCACCGGCATGACGGGGTGATGAGCGTGCACCAGGTCGCCTTCGCCGTTCCAGTGGCGCTCGGCCAGCTCCCGGATCCTGCTCATGGCCCGTCAACGACTCTCAGCCGGCGATGCCCAGCTCGGTGTCGCGCTTGCCGGCGGCTCGGTCGTCGGCGAAGTGGTCCAGCCAGTCCTGCATCTCCTGGCTGCCGGCCGCGGCGGCCCACTGGCGGGGAATGGCCGGGAAGCTGTAGTCGCCCAGGTCCCGGGGCTCGTACTGCTTGCGGGCCAGGGCGGCCGCGATCACCGGCTCCAACCGCCTGGCCTTGTCGAGCGCGGCCTGCTCGTCCCGATCCTGGAACTCGGGCAGGATCTCGCGCCCGAACAGCTCGATCGACTCCATGATGTGCTCGTGCCGGTTGCGGCCGGCCTGCAAGACGAAGATCACCTGGTCGACGCCGGCCTCCTCGTAGCGGCGGAGGTACTCCCGCACCTGGTCGGGTGTGCCGATGGCCCCCCGCAGGCCCGTCGAGTCGCCGGCGGCCACCTTGGCGCCGAGCCGCTCCTCCTTCACCGCCTCCTTTACCGCCTCCGCCACCGCCTCCGGGTCGAAGCCCTGCGCGGACCGGCGCTTCTCGTACTCGCTCCAGACGTTGGTCACGCCGGGCCGGTGCTCCCCGAACACGTAGAAGTGGCCGAGCGAGTAGCCGAAGAAGTTGGCGCCTTCGACACCGCGGCGGATGGCCTCGTCCTCGTCGGGGTGGAGCATCATCGGGCTGACGCAGGCCACCTGCGGGTTCACGGCCCAGCCGACGGGCACGCACGACGAGGCCAGCGTGCGCTCGTACTCGCCGACCCAGTTGCGGGCCTCCTCGGGGTCGATGAACGCGAAGGTCAGCGCGCCCATGCCTTTTTCCGCCGCCAGGAGGATGGTGTCCCTCCGGGAGCAGGCCACCCACAGCGGCGGATGGGGCTTCTGCAGCGGCTTGGGCACCACGTTGCGGGGTGGCATCTTGACGTAGGCGCCGTCCACGCCGGTGAAGGGCTCCTCGACCATGCACCGCAACGCGACCTCGAGCCCTTCCAGCCACTGCTCCCGCTTGATGACAGGGTCGATGCCGAAGCCGGCCAGCTCGGCCTCGCTGGAGGACTCCCCGGAGCCGAACTCCACCCGGCCGTTCGACACCAGGTCCAGCATGGCCACCCGCTCCGCCGTCCGGGCCGGGTGGTTGAAGCCGGGCGCCGTCAGGATGATGCCGTGGCCCAGCCGGATCCTGCTGGTCCGCTGGCTGCAGGCGGCGAGGAACACCTCCGGCGCCGACGAATGCGAATATTCCTCCAGAAAGTGATGTTCGACCTCCCAGACGTGCGAGAAACCGACACGATCGGCCAGCTCGACCTGGTCCAAGGCGTCCTGGATCAGGCGGTGCTCACCGTCGTCGTCCCACGGCCGGCCCATCTGGTGCTCGTAGAAGATCCCGAACCTCACCCGGCCGATGTAAGCACACGCCAGGAACGCTGCTCATGGCGCGCCTGCGGGTGATCACGTGGAACGTCCACGGTTCGGCCCGGCCCCGCATCGACGCGGTGGCTGACCTCCTCCGGGCCCACGAACCGGACGTCGTCGCGCTCCAAGAGGTCCGCAGCGGCCAGGCGAGGCGGATCTCTGCGCTGCTGGGGTGGCCCCGGCCGGCCTGGGCCTTCAAGCACAACGGCTATTGGCCTCTCTGGTGGCGCGCTGAAGGCCTCGCGGTGCTCTCGCACCACCGCTTGGCGCTGCATCCGGCGGTGTCGCTCACGCCCGGGATCAGCCGGCGGAGCTACCGGCGGCGGATCCTGCTGCCGGTCGAACTGCTCGTGTCGGCCGAGGAGGAAGAGCCCCGCGTGCTGCTCGTGGACGCGCACCTGTCATCGGGCGCGGCGGACGAGGACCGGCGGACCGAACAGGCCCGGCGCGTGGCCGCGCTGCTCCCCGACGCGATGCCGGTCATCCTCGCCGGCGACCTCAACGCCACACCGTCTCAGCCCTCCATCGCCGTGCTGCTGGAGAGCGGGCTCGAGGATGCCTGGACGTTGGCCGGCACCGGCGACGGCGCCACCATCCCCGCCAACGCGCCCCGCCGGCGCATCGACTACGTCATGGTCCGCGGCGGCCTCGGCGTCACCGCGGCCGCCGTCGTCGACGATCTCGGCGCGGCGATGAGCGGGCTGTCCGACCACCGACCGGTCGAGGTGACGCTCGAGCTCGACGACATTCGACGACACTGATTCGCGCGCCAGCACTAGCGTCTCGCCATGGCCGACGACATCCTCGACGTGGATCTCCTTGACTTCGAGAAGGGCGACCGCGGCGAACGGCAGGCGGTGGTCGACGGGGTGCGGCGCAGCCTGCAGACCGGCTTCGTCTACACCAGCCACGACCTTCCGGAGGACCTGCTGGACCAGGCCTACGACATGCTGGCCGACTTCTTCTCGGAGCCGACCGAGGTGAAGGCGCGATTCGTGGCCCCCGGTTCGCACGGCCAGACCGGCTACACCGGGTTGCTGGTCGAGACCGCCGCCTCCTCCGACGTGCCCGACTGGAAGGAGATGCTGAACTGGGGCCGCGAGGCTCCCCTCGGCCACCCGCTGCGCGCCGGTTACCCGCATCGGTACGGCGACCAGGTGCTGCCCGAGGCCGCGGTGCCCGGCATCACCGCCGTCCTCAACCGCTTCCACGACACCATCGCCGACCTGCAGCGGCGGTTCCTGCACATCATCGCCCTCGCCGTCGGCTGCCACGAGGACTTCTTCGAGCGCATGCTCCGCCACGGACCCCACCTCACGCGAGCCATCCATTACCCGGCCATGGACCTCGCCCCTGGCCAGGGCCACGTGTGGGCGGGCGAGCACGGTGACATCAACTTGATCACCGCGCTTCCCCGGGCCAGCGCTCCCGGCCTCCAGGTCAAGACCGACAGCGGCTGGGTCGACGCCGTGGCCCCGGAAGGCCACGTCATCATCAACACCGGCATGATGCTGGAGCAGCTCACCAACGGCGTCATCCCGACCGGCATCCACCGTGTGGTGTCCGCTCCGGGTCACGTCGGCGAGCGCTACAGCGTCGTGCAGTTCTGCCATCCGACCCCGTGGACGATCCTGTCGCCCGTCCCGTCGTGCGTGTCACCCGAGCAACCGCTGCGGTACGGCGCCATCGCCGCCGGCGACCGGCTGGACGAGGTCCTGTGGGAGATCAACCTGGTCGAGGACGGCCGCCGGGTGAGCTGACGGCAGACGCGCTCACATCGCCCCGCCCCGTTCACCTCCGACCTTCACCGCAGGCGGTCGAGTATCTCCTCGACCACGGCCATCTCGGTCTCGGGGTGGAGGAACACCAACCGGCCGAGGGTCTCGCCCTTCCACCGGGTCGGCGTCACGAAGGCCACGCTGTCCGCCAGGAGGCCGGAGGACCACGAGTACCAGTCGGCCTCGGTCCAGCCGGCCCGGCGGAACAGCACGACCGACAGCGTCGGCTCCATCACCAGCTCGACCGGCGGGCCCTCCGCCCGGATCCGATCGGCCGTGGAGCGAGCCAGTGCCAACCCGGTCTCGATCGCCTGCCGGTACGCGGCGACGCCATGGACGGCCAGTGAGAACCACACCGGCAGGCCGCGGGTGCGCCGCGTGAGGTGGAAGGCGTAGTCGGCGGGGTTCCAGGCCCCGTCGACGTGCAGCGCATCCAGATACGGCGCATGCTGGGTGTGGACCCGGCGAGCATGCTCCGGCTCGCGGTACACGACCGCACAGCAGTCCAGGGGCCCGAACAGCCACTTGTGGGGGTCCACGATGAACGAGTCGGCGGCCTCGATCCCGTCGAATCGACGACGAATCGACGGCGCCAGCAGCGCGGCTAGCCCGTATGCCCCGTCGACGTGCAGCCAGGCGTTCGCGTCGCCGGCCACCTCGGCCACGCCGGCGATATCGTCGATCAACCCCGCGTTGGTCGAGCCCGCGGACGCCACCACGGCACAGATCGGACCCGGGTGATCGGACAGGGCGGAGCGAAGGGCGCTCCCGGTCAACACGCCGTCGTCTGCGGTCGGGACGACGAGCGACCGCAGCCCGAGCAGCGTCAGCGCGTTGGCGACCGAGGAGTGGGCGGTGTCGGCCACCGCCACCCAGCCCTCCCCAGGTTTGGCGCCAGCCGCCTCCCGGGCCACCGCCAGCGCGCTGAGGTTGCCCGCCGAGCCGCCGCTCACGAAGCAGCCGCCAGACGCGGCCGGGAACCCGGCCAGGTCGGACAGGAACCGCAGCACCTGGTTCTCGGCCTGCACCGCGCCCGCCGCCTCCAGCCAGCTCTCACCCGAGAACGTCCCCACGCTCACGGCGGCATCGAACAGGGCCGAGACCACGGTGGGCGCGGCCGGGATGAAGGCGAGGAAGCGGGGACTGTCGAGGCCGATGGTCGCCGGCACGATGACCTCGGCGAAGCGCCGGAACGCCTCGTCCACACCGAGGCCGCTCTCGGTGATGCTCGCGCCCAGGGCAGCATCCAGCTCCGCGGGCGAGGCGGTGGCGCCGACGGAGGCGCCGGCGGCCAGGCGGTCGGCCACGAACCCGTTGACGAGGGCCGCGGCGGCGCGGGCCTCGGCGTCGAAGCGGTGCACTGAGCCGAGCGTAGAGGCGGTCCCGCCTCTACGCTGGTGACGTGACGGCGCGCATCATCATCCCGGGTCGCCTCGCCCGGGCCGGGGTGGCGAGCCGGAACCCGGTGGCCTACGCCGGCATGAAGTTCCTCGATGCCGTCCACCGAGCCGGCGGGGAGCCGCTCGTGGTGGCCCCGCGCGACCTGGACGACGCGGCAGCACACCGGTTGCTCAGCCATGCCGACGCCCTTCTGCTCATGGGCGGTCCCGACGTCAACGCCGACCTCTACGGCGCCCGCCAAGGCCCGCACGACTACCCGGGCCCGAAGATCGAGGACCGGTTCGAGCTCGCGCTGGTGCGGGCGGCCGTCGATCTCGGCCTGCCCACCGTGGCCGTGTGCCGGGGCATGCAGGTGGTCAACGTCGCCCTGGGCGGAACCCTGGTGCAACACATCACCGACCGCACCGATCTGCTGGCCCACTCGGCACCCGGCTTCCCGAAGCCGCCGGCGGGCACCATCGGCCCGATCAACGAGATCACCCTCGATGCCGACTCCCGCCTGGCCCGGGTCTTCGACGCCACGGTGGTGCGCGGCTCGTGCTCCCACCACCAGGCCATCGACCGTCTGGGTAACGGTCTCCACGTCGTCGGCCGCGCCGCCGACGGGCTGATCGAGGCTTTCGAGCACGACGAGGCTCCGCTGGTCGCGGTGCAGTGGCATCCCGAGGACACCGCGGCGACGGATCCGCAGCAACAGCGCCTCTTCGACGTCATGGTCGAGCGGGCGTTGGCGCCGACGATGCCCTAGGAGCCAGCGCCACTACTCCGGCGTGGTGTACGCGGCCGTGATCCCTCCGTCGATGATCAGGGACTGCCCGGTCATCCAGGCCGACTCGTCAGAGGCCAGGAAGAGTGCGCCGTTGGCGATCTCCACCGGCTCGCCGAAGCGGCCCATCGGGATGTGCACCAGTCGCCGCTCGCGGCGGGTGTCGTCGATCAGGAACTTCGCCAGCATCGGCGTCATGATCGGGCCGGGGCAGAGCGCGTTGGCCCTCACGCCCCGGCGGGCATAGGTGATGGCGATCTCCCGGGTCATGGCCAGCACCGCGCCCTTCGACGCCGTGTAGGCGATCTGGGGCGTGGCCGCGCCCATGTGGGCAACGAACGACGCCACATTGATGATCGACCCGCCGCCGCTGGCCAGGAGGGCCGGGATGCCGTGACGGCAGCCGAGCAGCACGCCCTTCACGTTGATGTCCATCGTCCGCTGGTACACCTCGAGGGGCGTCGTGACCGGGTCGTCGTCCTCGTCGAGCATGACACCGGCGTTGTTGTAGAGCACGTGGAGCCCACCGAAGGCATCGACCCCGGCCGCCACGGCGGCCCGAACCTGCTCTTCGTCGGTGACGTCACACGACACCGCGATGGCCGTTCCACCGGCATCCTCCACCGCGACGAGGGCCTCCGCGCCATCGCGCACGTCGGCGATCACCAGGCTGGCTCCTTCGGCGGCGAACCGTTCGGCGGCGACGCGTCCCAGGCCGGCGGCGGCCCCGGTGATGAGCGCCACCTTTCCGTCCAGCCGTCCCGGCATCCCGTTCCCCTCTCGACGCAGCGGGACGACGCTAGCGGCGGGCCGGGTCCGCGATCACGGTGTTGAGCTCGGCCGCCCACAGGATCATGCGGATCTGGATGTTGATCCACGTCAACATGCCGATCACGACGGCGAAGGTGCCGTAGGTGTCGCTGGCGCCCTTGACGACGTAGCGCACGAAGTACGCACCAACGATCTGGAGGATCGTCCAGCCGACGCCCGCCACCACGGCGCCCGGAAACTGCGACCCCCACGTCGGATGACCAGGGGCCAGGACCTTGAACACGAGCAGGACCACACCGGTGTTGAGTGCCAAGCTGACCAGGAACGATATGGGCTTCGTCAGCAGCGGGTACGTGTCGATGCCGGCCAGGATCGAACCGACGACGGTCGTGACAACGATGGCGACCCCGAGGATCGCCATAGGGACGAGGGCGCGCAGCCGGCTCTTCAGCATGCTCGTCGGGGGGACGGCCGGTCCCTTCCAGACGACGGTGATCGCGTGTCCGAAGGACTCGAAGGCGTGCGACCCGCCCCACAGGGCGAGGAGGAGCCCCACCGCAGCGGCCAGGCCCCGCCCTTGGGGCGTGGCGACGCTGGCTGCGATGTCGTCGCCGATGACGGGGAACTTGCCGATGAGCGAGTCGACGATCTCGTCTCTCGTCCTGCGGCTGACGACGGCGTCGAGCGCGCTGACCAGGATCAGCATGAGGGGGAACAGCGAGAAGAAGGCGTAGTACGTCGTCTCGGCGGCCAGCCGCCGCTCACCGTCGGCTCTGGCCTTGGCCTGGAGGCGTCGCAGCAGGTCGAGGAGGGCGGGAAGGCGCCTCGTACGGGTGCCCTGGGCGGTGGGCGCGCCGGCCATGGCGCTCGGACCCTAACCGTGCGGGACCGAACGACGCTCAGGCGCCCTTCTTGGCCGCTCCCGAGGCTTCCTTGGGCGGCCGCAGCACGCCCTTGGCCAGGGCATCGTCGAGGTACTGCTCGGCCGACTCTGCGCTGACCTTGAGGGCGGGGGCGATCTCGGAGACCAGGTTGATCCGCGCCCGCTCGTACATCGTGCGCTCCGCTGCTGACAGCGCGGCGTCGCGGTTGCGGGCGGCCAGGTTCCGCACGACCTCGGCCACCTGGTACACGTCGCCCGACTTCAACTTCTCCTGGTGGTTCTTGAAGCGGCGCGACCAGTTCGACGGCACGCGGGGATCGGGCTTGGACAGCACCGAGACCAGGTCCTCCAACTCGTCGGCGGAGACCGGCGGGCGCACGCCCACCTCCTCGGTCTTGTCGAGCGGGACCGACAGCGTCATCTCGCCGATGACCGAACGAAGGACCAGGTACTCCTTGGTCTCGCCGAACATCGTCTTCTTCTGCGTCCCCTGCACGATGCACGCGCCGTGCTGGGGGTAGATGACGGTTTCACCCTTCTTGAACTTCACGCGACCACCGAGGGGGGTTGTGGGAAAACGGTTTCCCAGGGTAGGCCACCGGCGCCCATGTTCCTACCGCGGCCGCGAACAAGGCAGAATGCGCTCGTGGCGCGGTCGGGGGGTGCGGCGGAGCTGGAGCGAGCGGGCAGGGCGAGCCGAGCGATGGTCGCCGTCGTGGCCGTGCTGCTGGCGACGATCACCGCCGCGGCCTGCGGACCGGCGCCCCGGGTCCACACCGGGCCACTGCCGACACAGCTGTTCTCGTGGGAGATGGGCCGAAACCTCGCCATCTACCCCGGCATCACCGACGAGCAGCTCACCCGGGGCGGCGTCGGGTGGGACACCGAGAGCTCGGCGCTCAACGAGCCCGGCCAGATCGTGATCTTCGGACACCGTGTCTCCAACGGAGCGCCGTTGCGCACGATCGATCTCCTCGACGCGGGGCACGTGATCACCATCGTCGGCTCGGACGGACGCCACTACCTGTACCGGGTGGTCGGGACCCGGATCACGGACCCGAACTGGAACGACGTGCTGGCCTGGCAGCCGTCCAACGGCCTCGGCCTGACCCTCGTCGCCTGCCACCCGCCGGGGTCGGTGCGCTACCGCATTGTCGTGCACGCCGAGCTGGAACGCGTGACCTGACGACGCGCCCTGTCCGGCAGGCCGGCTCAGCGGGCCACCCAGACCACGGCTTTGTCGTACTCGCGGTCGCGGAAGGTGCGCACGTCGCCCCGCAGCACCCAGCGGAGGACACGGAGGCTGTGGCGGACCATGTCGTCGTCGGTCACCACCGCACCGCGGTGGAACGGAGTGTGGCGGATCTCGCCGGTGAGCGCGCCCCACTCCCCCTCTCCGAAGCCGGTGAACTGGCGGCCGAGGTGCAGCAGCAGCCTGAGATCCTGGTTGGCGGCCTCCAACCGGTCGAGCTCGGGTTCGATCACGGACGTGAAGTCGTCGACGCTGAACGAACCGACGGCCCGCATGCCGATCACCCCGTCGGGAAGGTCGGGTATGGGCTCGATCACAGGAGCGAGGGTAGACGGGCCCTTGACGTGCCCCTTTCCTGCCCTGTTCCCGTGTTGTAACGTGATCGCAATGAGGCGGCTCATGGCGGGCTTCACCCTCGCTCTCGTTGCAGCGGTTTCCGTTCTGCCAGGAACGTCCTCTGCCGGCGCGGCCCCACCGGTCAAGCCGGCCCTCGTCGGCCTGCTGGAACGCCAAGGGGTGATCGACGACCAGTGGGCGGGCATCATCCGCGGCATCGTGGTCCAGGTCGACTGGGCAGTGCTGCAACCGGTCCCCGACGGGCCCGTGGTCGACGCCAACCCGATCGACGTCGCCCTCGCGTCGGTCCGCGCCTACAACGGGCGTCATCCCGCGGCGCGTCTCGGCATCAAGCTCCGTGTGATGGCCGGGCGAGGCGCGCCGCAGTGGCTCAAGGACCGCGTCGGTAACCAGTTCGTGCAGAGTCCGGTGGACCTGGCCAACGGCACGGTGCCGTTCTGGTGGAAGCCGGAGGTGGACAGCGCCTACCGCGCGCTGCACGTGCAGCTGGCCGGCCGCTACGACGGCGTGGAGGAGATCCGTGAGGTCCAGATCAGCCGCTGCATGGTGCTGTACGAGGAGCCGTTCATGCGCATCACCGGCGACACCGCGGCGCTGGCCGTGTTCCGGGCGAGCGGGCTCACCCGGGCAGTGGACGAGACGTGCTTCAAGCAGCAGGTTCAAGCCCACAAGGTGTGGCTGCAGACCCGTTCGGTGCTCGCCCTCAACCCCTACCAGGACCCGGCGACGGTCCCGCGCACCGACGTGACGTTCACCATGAAGATGGCCAACCAGTGCCGGAACGTCCTCGGCAACCGCTGCATCATCGAGAACCACTCCATCAAGGAGACGGGCAACGGCGCCGACTACGAGAAGCTCTTCACCAAGATGACCGCCATGGGCCGCCCGCTGGCGATGCAGACCAACCGCCCCGACGTCCTGGGCGACCTCGGGGTGGTGCTACGGCGCTGCCTCGGCATGGGTGCCGAGGCGATCGAGCTCCCTTGGACCTACCGTCCGATGGGCCCCGCCGCCTTCCTGGCCGCCTACGGCGACGTGGTGGCCGCGCTCGACCCCGCGGTGGTGCAGGTGCCCTAGCGGTCCCTCAGCCCATCGTCCATGGCGAAAGCTCGAGGCGAGGGAACAGGGCGTCGAGGAAGGCGGCACCGGTGTCGGTCTGCAGCTCGCAGTCCGCCGTGGTCGCTTCGACCTGGTGGAGGGGCCGATTGCCGAAGAGGAGATGCAGGAATGCCTCCACCGGAAGGTTGGCGTCGTCTCGTTCGTCGTCTCGTTTGTCGTCTCCCACCCTGAGCGGGGGCCGGCGACTGACGTCGAGCAGGCGGCCCGCGTCGAACCGCAGGCACAGCCGCTCGGTGTAGAGCCCGAGGCCGAGAAGGCCCGACCAACCGACGACGGGCGACTCGGCGATGCGGGCCTCCAGCACCTCACGGGCCGCGAGCAGGAAGGCGGCCAGGTCGCGGACGCGCACGTAGAAGCCGATGGTGCCAGGCGCCCCGTGGTGCAGACGCGTGGCCGCGCAGCGCCGCGCCGGATGAGCCGCGGGCAGCCTGAGCCGCACGCCCGGGGTGTGGCCGTCCGGTTGGGTTCGAGCCCAGTCGACGAGATGCGCCAGGACGGCGGCCGTCGGCTCCAGCCAGTTCTCCCCGGCCGCGAGCTCGAAGGCCCACACGGTCGCGTTTCCGTTCCGCAGGCGAGGGGAGTGGACCACGTACCCGATCGGTCGGCCGGCGGTGTCCGCCTGCTCTCTGCGTTCGAGGACCAACACGTGCCCGGCGGGGAGCGCGCCCGGGCGACGGCTCAGCTCGTACACCCAGGCGTCATGGTCGCGGACGCAGCCGAGGGTCCCGCGGCCCATCCCGTCGGTGGTCACCCGGGCCAGGAAGCCGACGTCGTCCAGGACGGCGGGACGCAACGCGACCGCCGGGGGGTGCGCCACGTCGCCCGAGGGACGCCAGATCGGCGGCGACGGCAGGTCGAGCGCATAGGAGTACCCGAACTGGCGGTAGTACCACGGGATGCCGTCGATGAACTGCCACTGGTGCCCGGCCGCCTCGCTGCGCTCGTGGATGACGTCGAACTGCGCGCGCACCAGCCCGCGCCGGCGGTAGTCGGGATGGGTGGCCACCAGCTCGGGCTGACCGACCGCCATGCGCACGCCGTCGTAGGACCACGTCTGGGGGATCAGACAGATCGTCGAGACGATGCGTCCGGTCGTGGTGTCCTCGACCACCGTGATGTCGTCCTCGGCCCGGAACGACGGCGGGGGCACCTCGTACAGCTCGAGGGACCATTCGTGGATGAGCTCGCCGGGCAGGTCCTCGTCGGCTTGGACCTCGGCGCTGAACTCGGCCAGCTGCAGCGCGTCCTCCCGGCGGGCCATCCGCAGGACGAGCCCGTCGCCCAGGCCACGGGGTAGGCGGGGGCTCAAAAGCACTCCCGGTCATCGACGGGCACGCCGAGGTTCGTCCTGACCCCGGGGCCCATCTGCTCCGGCCGCGAGATCACCCACTCGGCCGCCATGTAGACGACGAGCACGATTGCCACGGCGATGGTGATATGGAGCAGCAGGGCCAGAGCGACACCGGCGATGAGGCCGGCCCGCCACAGCCGGCCCCACAGGATGCTGAGCAGGGCCGGGATGAGCACGGCGAAGATCGCGCCACCGATCAACTCGGCGCCGGTACTCCGCTCCCCCATCCACGGCAACACGTCCCAAATGTCGAGCAGGTCGAGGGTGGCGACGATGCCGAGGACGACCACGATGCCCAGGGTGAAGACGACCACGGCCTGCCAACGCCTGTGCGGCTCGAGCCGGGTGAACGCCGTGAAGATGGTGACGCCCGTCCAGATGAGCCAGCGGCGGATCCGGGCCACGCCGAGCCCCCGCATGGCATCTCGGAAGATGCGATCGGCCTCCTCGGGAGTGGTGTCCGGTCCCTGATAGGTCTTGGGCTCGTCCTCGTCGTACACGAGGGCGTCGTGGAGCAACGCCGCCGGCAGGTGCGTCCCGACGGTCGGCACCAACCACAGGAACACGGTCGGCACCGAGGTCAGGTCGGTGCGGAAGTTGGTGTCCGGAGCGGGCACCAGGAACGGCGAGGCATACTCCGGGTCCTTGTAGCCGATGCTGCGCAGCAGGCAGAAGTCCTGCTGGGGCATCTGGCGGAGCCGCACCTGCACCGCGCCACCGCCGTCGGGATCGTAGAACCCCTCGGGGATCAACTTCTGGACCTCCGGGGCCTCTTGGTCTTCCTGGACCTCCTCGTCCTCCTCCTCCGGCATGGCACCCCTCCCTCTCTCCGGTAGATGTCAGTATCACCCGGGCGGCGCGGGCTGGAGACCGT
>DASTFY010000126.1:0-2705 GCA_035719525.1 Acidimicrobiales bacterium | reverse complement strand
CGTGAAGGTGGCGGCGACGGCCTGCGCTTCGGGGATGCCCGATGCGGTGAAGCCGGCGATCATCCCCGTCTCGATCACGCCCATCCCGCCCGGCACGGGCGCCACCCCCCCGACGAGGGAGGCCAGGGAGTTGATGAGCACCAGTTGGAGGATCGGCAACGACGCGCCATAGGCGTGGAGCGCCGCGCCCAGCACCATGGCGAAGAGCAGCTGCGACAGGAGGTTCCCACCGAAGAGCTGAATCGCCTTTGTGGGGTTGACCAGCACACCGTGGAGGTTGTCCCACGCCGTCTTGAGCTGTTTGATCAGGGGGTCGTAGACCTTCTTGCGGAAGCTCGGCACGAGGGCCGTGACGATGCCGCCGACCACGATGACACCGACGAGGACGGCGACCCACCCAGGCACCCCACCGTCTCCCGTCGACAGGTCGAGCTCGGCGCCGGTGACGATGACCGCGGTGACGATGAGCACGGTCTGCACGATGAAGCCGGTGGTCGAGGTCAGGACGCCCGAGCTGGCCGCCACGACCGGGGGCAGGCCCTGCTTCTGGAAGAAGCGGATGGTCAGGGTGGCGTTGCCCGCCGTCCCGCCGACCAGGCCGGTGAACGCGTTGGCGAACTGGACGCCGAGCACCGGGCCGAACGGGAGCTGAGCCGACACCGCGCCGAGCATGGCGGTGGCCTGGGAGAACTGAGGCAGCTGGGCCACGACGAAGGTCACCAGCACCCAGCCCCAAATCGCATCCTCGAAGATGTTGCCCATGGCGGCGACGCCGGCGAGCTGGCCGACGAGGAGGTAGACGCCGATGGCAAGTCCCGCGGCCATGACGACGGAGCTGGCGGACACGCGGTGCAGCTCGGTGAGCTCCGGCGGTTCGACGCCGGTCAGCTCGGCTCCCTTGTCTCGGAGCTGGCCGAGGAGGGCCTTCGCTTTGGTGACATGGCGTTTGGCGGCGCTGGTGAGGGCCGTCGGCTCGAGGAACCCGAGCAGGTCGACGAGCTCGTCGTCCGGCAACGCTCGCTGGGCCGCGCCGAGTGCCCGGTCCTCGCCGACAAGCTCTGCAGTGGTGGCCAGCAGCTGCACACGGTCGAGTCGGAGGCGGGTGTCGGACGCCGAGCTGAGCGCATCCTCGAGGCCGACGAGACCAGTCGTGCCGTCGCCATCGAGCACGACATTGCCCACCCAGGGGTTGCCGTGGGCGAGGCGCTCGTCGTGGAGCAGACGCAGATTCGACCACGCGTCGTCGAGGACGCCGTCGGTGATCTGGTCCGGTGCCAGGTCGCTGAGCGGGTCACCGGGTGGGTTCCGCACGGCGACGATGGCGTCTTGGCGCAAGCCGGCCACGCCGGCCGCGAGCAGGTCGGGGACGCGCGCTCCCGTCTGGTCGGCGAGGAGCGCGACGTACGCCTGGTGCTCGACCTGAGCGGCTCGCGTCAGGGAGAACGTCGGACCCGAATCCTTGTACCAGACGAACCGCCACAGTTTGGTGAGGAAGCGGGCGTCGGTGCTGTCGCGGCTGAGGACGTCGATCCACACGTCGCCGTCGGCCGTGTACTTCGTGCTGCCCCAGCCCTGCTCGGGGGCCCGCCGGAGGCCGGTCGGGTCGACACCGAGATCCGTGACGGCGCCGCTCAGGTCCTCGATGGACGGGGTGGCGGCCGGCGTTCCGAGACAGAACTGGGCCAGTGCGGCGGCACCCCAGCCGAGGGCCAGGCTGGCGACGACGGCGCCAGGCAGGCCCTCCGCGAGCGCGGCCGTCGCAATGGCACTCAGCCAGACGGTGGAGTCCACGAATCGGCCGGCGGGACGGGTGAGATACGAGCGCGACACCAGGAGGGTGGCGACCCCTGCGGCCAGCAGCAGGACCGGGAAGTCAGGCTGACCCCCGTCGAGGGACTGCGCTCCGGCGGGGACCTCCACCGCGGCGGCGACGGCCGCACCGGCCAGCAGGGTCGCGGCAATGGCGAGGACCTGGGTCAGGAGCAGTCGGAAGCGGCCGGCGAGGACGCCCACGAGCAGCAGCACGCCGGCGACGATCGGTGTGACGGCGGCGAGGATCTCCCAGACCGGCTCGAGGCCGCCCGGGAGACTTGCGAAGAGGTTGGCGAACGCCGCTTCCACGTCCGTCGTCTCGGCGGAGCCGGCGGCGGCGATCGCGACGAGCGCCGTGGCAACGACGACCCGCGTGATGTCACCCACCCGGCGGCGGGGGCGGTCCTCGTCGACCGTGCCGAGTACCGATGCCGACCAGCGGCGGCCGATCGTCGCCGAGGACGATTGAGCGAGTTCGTCGGGCTCGGTCGTCGAAGGATCGAGGATGGTCGTTTCGTCCATGGGATCAGTCCTCTGGTGATGGGGTCGAACACCACTCGACCGCCCGGGCGACGGTGGGGAAGAAGTGGTCGTCGCCGAGGCGGTCGGTGAGGCGGTTGTCGTCGAACTGCTGGCGCACCGGGGCCTTGAGGCGGGCGACTACGAAGTCGATGCCGTCGCGGCCGAGTCCGTCGATGAGGTGCTCCATGGCGTCGGCCCCCGAGGCGTCAAGATCGTTGAGGCCCTCGGCGTCGAAGACAACGTAGTGGGTCGGGGTCGGGTTCGGGGCGCCGGCCACGGCCTCCAGGACCCGGCCCTTTACGTAGCGGGACGGCCGTTCCTGCGGCCGGAACGGCGAGACGTCAGCCTCGTACCGGTCGGCGTCCTCTTGG
>DASTFY010000125.1:0-18115 GCA_035719525.1 Acidimicrobiales bacterium | reverse complement strand
TGCGCATTCGTCGGCCATGAACGTCTGTTGGGGCGCGGCCGGCACCGGGTCCGGCGTTTCCGGCGTTCGTGGCCGATTTCGTCGCGCCATGTGCGCATTCGTCGGCCATGAACGTCTGTTGGGGCGCGACGGCCCGCACCGGGGTCCGGCGTTTCCGGCGTCTCCGGCGTTCGTGGCCGATTTCGTCGCGCGATGTGCGGATTGGTCGGCCATGAACGGGTCAGCTGGCCCGGCGGGTGGACTCCCCGAAACCGTGGCGCACCCTCTGAGTAGCGTGACGGCATGGCTCACCACCAGGTGCTCGAGCGGTTCTCGCCGGCCGTGCGGGAGTGGTTCGCCACGTCCTTCCCGGAGCCCACCGCGGCCCAGGTCCAGGGCTGGCCGCCCATCACCGAGGGCGAGCACACCCTCATCTGCGCGCCCACCGGCAGCGGTAAGACGCTGACCGCCTTCCTCTCCGCCATCGACCGGCTGGTCACCGCACCGATCCCGGACAAGGCGCTGCGCACCAGGGTGCTCTACATCTCTCCGCTGCGGGCGCTGGCCTTCGACGTGGAGAAGAACCTGCGGGCCCCGCTGGCCGGCATCGGCCTGGCGGCCGAGCGCAGCGGGTTGCCCTTCACCGAGCCGGTGGTCGGCGTGCGCACCGGAGACACGAGCGCCAAGGACCGCCAGGTCCTCATCCGCCGCCCCCCGGACCTGCTGATCACCACGCCCGAGAGCCTGTACCTGATGCTCACGTCCTCGGCCCGGGACACGCTGGCCGGTGTCGAGGTCGTGATCGTCGACGAGATCCACGCCCTGGCCCCTACCAAGCGGGGCGCCCATCTGGCCCTGTCGCTGGAACGACTCGAGGAGGTGACCAAACGGCCGCCCCAGCGCATCGGCCTGTCGGCCACGCAGCGCCCGCTGGAGGAGGTGGCCCGGTTCCTGGGCGGGTGGTCCGCCCCTGGCCGCCCCCGGCCGGTGACGATCGTGGACGTCGGCATCCGCAAGCCCCTCGAGGTCGCAGTCGTCATCCCGGTGGAGGACATGGGCGACCTGGGCCAGGAGACGCAGGAGCTGCGCAGCGGTCCGGCCTCCGCCGCCCTCGCTCCGGTTCGCAAGAGCATCTGGCCCAGCATCTACCCCCGGATACTGGAACTGGTCCTGGCCCACCGCTCCACCATCATCTTCTGCAACGCCCGCCGCCTCGCCGAACGTCTGGCGGCCCGGCTCAACGAGCTGGCCGACTCCGAAGGGGTCA
Organism: Acidimicrobiales bacterium; assembly: GCA_035719525.1. GTDB lineage: Bacteria > Actinomycetota > Acidimicrobiia > Acidimicrobiales > Ilumatobacteraceae > DASTFY01. Next base: position 16,869 of record DASTFY010000125.1, on the reverse strand, counting down.
CGGTGGGCGGGGCCGGTGACCCGGGTGAGCTGGTCAAGGCCCACCACGGCTCGTTGGCCCGGGAGCAGCGGGTGGTGATTGAGGATCAGCTCAAGCGGGGCGCGCTGCGCGGGCTCGTGGCGACGTCGAGCCTGGAGCTGGGCATCGACATGGGCGCCGTGGACCTGGTGATCCAGGTCGAGTCCCCGGGGGCGGTGAGCCGCGGTCTGCAGCGCATCGGCCGGGCCGGCCACCAGGTAGGCGAGCCGAGCCGGGGCTACATCTTCCCCAAGCACCGGGGCGACCTGGTCGAGGCGGCGGTGGTCACGAGGCGGATGTACGACGGCCTCATCGAGGCCACCCGGTACCTGCGCAACCCCCTGGACGTGCTGGCCCAGCAGATCGTGGCCCATCTGGCCGTGGCGCCGTGCTCGGTCGACGAGCTGGCCACGCTGGTCCGCCGCAGCGCGGGCTTCGCCGACCTCGCCGACGAGCTCCTGTTCAACGTGCTGGACCTTCTGGCCGGCCGCTACCCGAGCGAGGAGTTCGGCGAGCTCCGCCCTCGCATCGTGTGGGACCGGGTCGGTGGCCAGCTCCGCGCCCGCGATGGTGCCCGTCGCCTCGCCGTCACCAGCGGAGGCACCATCCCGGATCGCGGCCTGTTCGGCGTCTTCCTGCCCGACGGGACGCGGGTGGGCGAGCTGGACGAGGAGATGGTGTACGAGAGCAGGCCGGGTGAGACCTTCCTGCTCGGCGCCTCCACCTGGCGGATCGAGGACATCAGCTTCGAGCGGGTGGTGGTGACGCCGGCTCCGGGGCAGCCGGGCAAGATGCCGTTCTGGCACGGAGACCGCCCGGGGCGCCCGCTGGAGCTCGGCCGGGCGCTCGGAGGGTTCCTGCGCGAGGTGCGGGAGCTGTCGGCCGGCCAGGCCGCCGAGCGCCTCCGGGACCACTACGGCCTCGACGCCTGGGCCGCCAGCAACGTGCTGCTCTACCTGGAGGAACAGGTGGAAGCCACCGGCGTGGTGCCTGACGACCGGACCGTCGTGGTCGAGCGGTTCCGCGACGAGATCGGGGACTGGCGGGTGTGCCTGCTGAGCCCCTTCGGCACGCCCGTGCACGCGCCGTGGGCCATGGCCATCGAACGACGCCTGATGGAGCGCTACGAGCTCCCGGTCGAGACCATGTGGAGCGACGACGGCATCGTCATCCGGCTGCCCGAGGCGGCCGACGACCTTCCCCTCGACGAGTTGCTCATCCCACCGGAGGACATCGACGAGCTGGTGGTGTCCACGCTGCCCCAGACCTCGCTGTTCTCGGCCCGCTTCCGGGAATGCGCGGCGCGGGCGCTGCTCCTGCCCCGTCGCCGTCCCGACTCCCGGACCCCGTTGTGGCAGCAGCGCCAGCGGGCCGCCGACCTGCTGGCGGTCGCCGCCAAGTATCCGAGCTTCCCCATCCTCCTCGAGGCCAGCCGGGAGTGCCTGCAGGACGTGTTCGACGTCCCGGCGTTGCGGGAGGTGCTGGGCCAACTCCGGAGCCGGCAGGTGCGGATGGTCAGCGTCGACACGGCGAAGGCGTCACCGTTCGCGCAGAGCCTGCTGTTCAACTGGATCGCGGCGTACATGTACGAAGGCGACGCACCTCTGGCCGAGCGGCGGGCGGCGGCGCTCGCCCTCGACCGCGACCTGCTGCGCGAGCTGCTGGGCGCCGAGGAGCTGCGAGAGCTGCTCGACCCCGGCGTCCTGGCCGACCTGGAGCTGGAGCTCCAGTGCCTCAGCGAAGGACGGCGGGCGACCAGCGCCGACGAGCTCCACGACGTGCTGCGCAAGCTGGGAGACCTGTCAGCGGCGGAGCTGGACCTGCGGGCCGAGGGGACCGGGACCGCCGCGGTATGGCTGGCCGAGCTCGTCGCCCAACGGCGGGCCATCACTGTCCGCATCGGCGACGAGGAGCGGACCATCGCGGCCGAGGACGCCGCCCGCTACCGCGACGGCATCGGTTGCGCCATTCCCCTCGGGCTGCCGGCGGCCTTCACCGAACCGGTGGCGCGGCCCCTCGAGCACCTGGTCGGCCGGTATGCGAGGACCCATGGTCCCTTCCTCGTCGACGCCCCGGCTCAGCGGTTCGGGCTGGCCAGGGAGCGCATCGCGGGGGCGCTGGCGGCGCTGGAGGCCGAGGATCGGGTGGTACGAGGCGAGTTCCGGCCGGACGGCGTCGCCCGGGAGTGGTGCGACGTCGAGGTGCTCCGCCAGCTCCGCCGCCGTTCGCTCGCCGCGCTGCGGCGGGAGGTCGAACCGGTGGAGCAGGAGGCGCTCGGCCGGTTCCTCCCGGCCTGGCACGGCATCCCCGCCCGGCGCCGCGGCCTCGATGCGCTGGTGGAGGCGCTGGGCCTGCTGCAGGGTGCACCGCTGGTGGCGTCGACGCTCGAGAAGGATGTGCTCCCCGCGCGCGTGCTGGGGTACCGGGCCAGCGATCTCGACGAGTTGTGCACCGGCGGCGACCTGGTCTGGGTGGGAGCCGGCGCCCTGGGCTCGGCCGACGGACGGGTGCGCCTGTGCTTCCGCGACCAGCTGTCGCTGCTGGGGCCGGGCCCGCCGGACGCGGACCCGCCGGACGGCGAGCTGCACGCCGCCTTGCGGGACCACCTCGGTCGGCAGGGCGCGTCGTTCTGGGACCAGCTCCGTGGCGCCGCTCCCGGCGCCACAGACACCGAGCTCCTCGTGGCCCTCTGGGACCTGGTGTGGGCCGGTGAGGTCACCAACGACTCGCTGGCGCCGCTGCGGGCCGTGGTGTCGGGTGACCGGGGTGGCAAGCGAGGTGGGGCCAAGCACGCCTCGGCCGGCCGGCCTGCTCGCGGTCGGCCCCGCCCGGGCCGGCTTTCGACCATCGGTCCGCCGGCCGGTGCCGGGCGATGGTCACTGGTGGCGCCCCTGCGCCAGCCGGAGCCCAGCGCGACCGAGGTGGTCCACGCCACCGCGCTGCAGCTCCTGGAGCGGCACGGCGTCCTAACGCGCGAGGCGGTCCTGGCCGAGGGGACACCCGGGGGGTTCGCGGCGGTCTACGGCGTGCTCAAGGTGCTCGAGGAGCGAGGCCAGGTCCGCCGGGGTTACTTCGTGACCGGTCTGGGCGCGGCGCAGTTCGCACTACCCGGCGCCGTCGACCGTCTCCGCAGCATGCGCGACACCGCGACGGAGACCGGCCCGGCCGGCGGGACCGGACCCGACGAGGCGGCTGATGCCCCATTGGTGCTGGCGGCGACGGACCCCGCGCAGGCCTACGGTGCCGCGCTGGCTTGGCCCACGTCGGTGGGGCGTCCGGCCCGGGCGGCGGGGGCACTGGTCGTGCTCGGGGGCGGCCGGCCCCTCGTGTGGCTCGACCGCCGTGGGCACCATCTCGTGAGCTTTCCGACCACCGCCGAGGACACGACTTGGGCCGACGCGTTGGCCAGCCTGGTCAAGGACGGGCGGGTGCGCTCGCTCGAGGTCCGGAAAGTGGACGGTGAGCCGGTCCGGTCCGACGCCATCGTGGCGGCGTCACTCAAGCGGGTGGGATTCGTCGAGGGCTATCGCGGACTCGTGCTGCGCGGGGCGTAACCTCGAAGTCGTGCCGGAGGGCGACACCATCCATCGGGCCGCCACCGCGTTGCGCGCCGCGCTGCTGGAGAAGGTCATGACCGGCTTCGAGTCGCCGCGGCTCACCGGCCATCCGCCGGCACTGGGGACGGTGATCGAACGGGTCGAGAGCCGGGGCAAGCACATCGAGATCGGCTGGGACGACGGGACCATCCTCCACACCCACCTGCGCATGAGCGGGTCGTGGCACCTCTACCGCCCGGGGGAGCGGTGGCGCAAGAGCACCCGTCACATGCGGGTGGTCATCGAGGTCGAGGGCTTCGAGGCGGTGTGCTTCAACGCACCGGTGGTCGAAACCTTCCGGGCCACGGACTTCGCGTCGCACCCCGTTCGGCGGCTGCTCGGCCCGGATCTGTGCGATCCCGACCTCGACGTCAGCCGGTGCGTGGAGAGGGTGCCCCAGTTCTGCGACGAGACCACGACGGCGGCCGATCTCCTTCTCGACCAGCGCGTCGCGGCCGGCGTGGGCAACGTCTACAAGAGCGAGGTCCTGTGGGCCTGCGGCGTCCATCCGCTCACACCGGTGGCCGCGATCGATTCGGACACCCGCTTCGCCCTGCTGGACACGGCCTCGACCTTCATCCGAGCCAACCTCGACCAGCCCACGCGCAGCACCCTGCCCGGCCGTGCCGAGGGGGTGGCGGTGTACGGGCGCTTCGGCAAGCCCTGCTACCGCTGTGGCACACCGATCGAGGTGCGGAGGCATGGCGAGCAGTCCCGGGTGACCTACTGGTGTCCGGACTGCCAACGCCAGCAGGCACCCGGGCGGCCGGCGTGGGCGCAGGACGACGCCCCGACGCCGGTCGACTTCGACACCGCGCGGGAGCGTCGCCGACCGTTCTCCTTCGACGATTCCGGCGACGTCAGCGGCCCCATCGACCCCGAAGCCGTGAGGCCGGCCCTGGAGCGCCATCCGGCCTCCCAACGGCTGCTGGAGGGGTTCGTACCCCGCGGTCTGGAGCCCAGCCACGTCGATCCGCTCCTCCGACGGGACGAAGCGCGCAAGACGGACCAGCCTCTCGACGAGCCGGCCGGGGACGACGGCGAGCCCCGCCGCGAGAGCTCCTGAGAGCGCGCGCTAGCGCAGCCGCAGTTCCGTTCGCAGCTCCTTGCGGAGGACCAGCTTGAGGCCGCTCCAGGTGGCGTCGATGGCGCACACCTTGACGTCCACCCACCCGGTGGGCAGCAGGTCCTCCCGGACGGTGTCCTCGGTCAGGTCGGTGGTCACCCCGCTCGACCGCTTGGGCCAGGCCACCCACACCGTGCCCTCCGAGCCGACGGCCCGGGTCAGCGCCGGCCACCGGCGAGCGACGTCGGCGCGTCTGGTGAAGAAGGCCACGATCATGTCGAGCGGTGCTCGGGCCGTCGTCCTCCACCGGACGCCGGGTGGGAGGGGCTCCAGGAGCGCGGCGAAGTCCGCCGGCGCCGCGCCCAGGGCCGCGATGGTCGCGCCCTCCTTGATCCCCAGCTTGCGGGCGAGCGGTGTCCCGCTGTAGCCGCTCACGTGGTGGCGATGGCTTCGAGGATGTCGACCTTGGTGGCCTTGTAGGCCGGGTAGATCGCGGCCACGATGCCGATGACGAAGGCCAGGACGAGCACCCAGACGATGGCCCACCACGGCACCGTGAACGTGTTGAGCCCCTCGCTGCGTAGGGCGACGACGAAGGCGTAGCCGAGCAGCAGGCCCACGACGATGCCTTGCACCGTGCCGAGCGCCGCGGTGATCACCGACTCCCACCGGACGCTCGAGCGCACCTGCGACCGGGTCATGCCGACGGCACGCACCAGCCCGAGCTCGCGCCGCCGCTCGAACACGCTGAGCACCAGGGTGATGACGATGCCGACGGCGGCGATGATGACAGACAGCGCGAGGAGCAGATAGATGATGTTGACCACCTGTTGGATCGAGCCGGCCTGCGAGTCGATGTAGTCGCTGCGGCTCTGCAGCGTGCCGTTGGGGTAGTTCTGCGCCACCTTGCTGATGGCCGCCTCGGCGTCGGACTCGCTCACGCCGTCAGCCTTCAGGATGTACACCCCGAAGTCGTACTGGTCGACGCTGGTGCCTTCGAACAGATCGCGGTGCACGGTGGTGCTCCCCGCCAGCTCGTCCTTGCGGTAGATGCCCTGGACCGTCAGGTCCCGCGGCGTGCCGTCGGCGAGGACCACCTGGAACGGCGAGCCGATGGTCAGGTCGTCGCTCTTGGCCTTGTCCTCGCTGACCATGACTCCTTCGGGGGTGAGGTCGGTGATGTCGCCCTGGACGAAGTCGAGGTCGAAGACGGCGCCGGCCGTGGCCGGGTCGACGACGGTGATCGTCCGGCCCTTGTCGCCGATCAGCGCGAAGTTGATGCCGATGCCGGTCGCCGTCTTCACCTCGGGGAGCTGGTTGAGGTCGTCAGCCAGTTGTGGGCTCAGACCGCCGAAGCCGAAGGTGTCCACACTGACCACGAAGTCGCCCTGGAACTGCTCGCCGAAGATCTCGCGGACCGAGTCCCTGATCGACGACGCCAGCACCGAGACCCCGGTGACGAGGGCGACGCCCACCACGAGGGCTGCCGCGGTGCGGGCCGTGCGCTTCGGGTTGCGGGCGGCATTCTCCTTCGCCATCGTGCCCGTCATGCCCTTCAGGCGGACGATCGGGCGGCCCAGCGCCTTGGCCACCGGGCGGGCGATGAGCGGGCCCAGCACGAAGAGGGCGATGAACAGCAGCAGCACTCCGGGCACCAGCAGGAGAGGCCGGCCGGCGAACAGCCCCAGCAGGATGAGCGCCACGCTGAACGCCAGCAGCAGGGCGCCGGTGATCGTGCGGCCCTTGGTGGCGCTGGTCGCTTCGAGCGCGGTGTCCCGCATGGCCGCCACCGGTGGCACCCGCCCCGAGCGCAGCGCCGGCATCAGCGCCGACAGCACGGTGACGATGCAGCCGATCAGCACGGTCACTATCACCGTGCGGGGGAGGACGGTGAGCCCGCTCGACGGGAGGTCCAGGCCCAGCGCCGCGAACGCGGCGCGCAGACCCATGGCCAGCACCATCCCCAGCGCCAGGCCGAGGATCGAGCCGACCAGGCCGACCACCACAGACTCGACCAGCAGCGAGGCCGTCACCTGGCGCCGGCTGGCCCCGATGGCGCGCATCAGGGCGTTCTCCCGCTGGCGCTGCGCCGCGGTGATCGAAAAGACGTTGTAGATGACGAAGCACGCCACGAAGAGCGCGATGAACGCCACCGCGTTCAAGAAGACGGTGAAGAACTGGAGGCTCTCCTGGATGTCGGACTGGTTCTCCTCCGTGATCTCGGCGCCGGTCAGCACCTCGGTATCAGAGTCGGGGCCGAGCGCCTCGGCGATACTCCGAGCCAACTGCTCGTCCGACTGCGAACCGTCGCCACGCACCTGGACCGAGCTGATGTAGCCGGGCTTCCCCACGAACTCCTGGGCGGTCGGCAGGTCGAAGATGGCGAAGGTGGCTCCGCCGGGGGAATCGGCGTCGCCGAACTTCACGATGCCGCTCAGGGTGAACTCCCGGGTGCCGGTGGCCGAAGTGACCCGCACCTGGTCACCGACGGCGAAGTCGCCCTTGTCGGCCGCGCCCTTGTTGATCACGACCTGATCGGGCCCGACCGGTGGCCCACCTTCGACATAGGTCCACGCGTCGAGCTCGCCGGTGAGCGCGGCAGCGCCGAAGGTGACGGCACCCTGGCCGGAGACCAGCGGATCACCGTCCTTGCCGATGATGCTGGCGAAGCCGTCGGCCTCCGCCTGGGCATCGGCGACGCCGGGCACGGCTGCCACTTCGGCCGTGATGGTGTCCGGGAGTCGGTCGCGCTGCTTGGCCCCGAAGTCGGCCTCGATCACGTTCGACGAGCGGACGAAGGCGTCGGTGTTGCGGAACACGTCGGCGAAGAGCTCGTCGAAGGTGCGCTGGATGGTGTCGGAGAAGATGTAGGTCGAGGACAGGAAGGCCGTAGCCATGATCACGGCGAGCGCCGTGAGCAGCAGCCGCGTCTTGTGGGCGAGCACGCCCTTGAGGCTGATCTTGAACATGGTCAGTCCCCGAATTGCTTCAGGCGGTCGAGCACTCGGTCCGCGGTCGGCTCGTACATCTCGTCGACGATCTTCCCGTCGGCCAGGAAGATCACGCGGTCGGCGTGGGAGGCGGCCGTCGGGTCGTGGGTGACCATCACGATCGTCTGCCCCAGCTCGGTGACGGCCTGGCGCATGAAGTCCAGGATCTCGCCGCTGCTCCGGCTGTCGAGGTTGCCGGTGGGCTCGTCGGCGAAGATGATCTGGGGCTTGGTCACCAGCGCCCGCGCGACAGCCACGCGCTGCTGCTGGCCGCCCGAGAGCTCGCTGGGCCGGTGACTCAGGCGGTCGCCGAGGCCCACGGTCTTGACCACGGTGTCCAGCCACGCCGGGTCGGGCTCGTGCCCCCCGAGGGCCAGCGGGAGGGTCATGTTCTCGAGCGCGGTCAACGTCGGGAGCAGGTTGTAGGCCTGGAACACGAAACCCACCTTGTCCCGCCGCAGGCGGGTGAGCGCCTTGTCGTCGAGCGTGGCCAGGTAGGTCTCGCCGATGTAGACGGCGCCGGACGTGAGCGAGTCGAGCCCGGCCAGGCAGTGCATCAGGGTGGACTTGCCCGAGCCGGAGGGGCCCATGATGGCGCTGAACGCGCCGTCAGCGAAGGCCACCGTCACGCCGTCCAGTGCTCGCACGATGTTGTCGCCGTGGCCATAGGTCTTCACGGCGTCGACGGCACCGGCGGCGGCGACAGGAGTGCCGTCAGCGGAGGTGACCTGGGAGGAAGGAAGGCTGCTCATGGGCCCATCATCGCTCAGACGAACGGGCGGTCAGGCCCAGGTTCGGACGCCGCCGTGCCGTACGCTGGGCTGCGGATGTCCGTCTGTCCTTCGTGCGCGGCGCCCTATCCCGAGGGAGCGCGCTTCTGTCCCAGCTGCGGCCAGGGTCTTGGCGTGGCCAGGGGCGAGGAGCGTCGCGTCGTCACGGTCCTGTTCGCCGACCTCGTCGGGTTCACCCAGCGCGCCGAGCGCATGGATCCGGAGCAGGTCAAGTCGATGGTCGACGGCCTCTTCCAGCGCCTCGTCGAGGACGTGACCAGCTTCGGTGGGCGAGTGGACAAGATCCTGGGCGACGCCATCGTGGCCCTCTTCGGCGCGCCGGTCGCCCACGAGGACGATGCCGAGCGCGCCGTGCGAGCATCGTTGCGGATGCAACGATCCATCGGGGAGCTGGCGGCCGACCTGGACCTGCCCATCCGGATGCGCATCGGCGTGAACACCGGCGAGGTGCTCGTCGGTGCGCTGCGGGCCGGAGGCGACTACACGGCCATGGGCGATGTGGTCAACACCGCGTCGCGGCTGCAGACCGCGGCTCCGCCCGGCGGGGTGCTCGTCGGCCCCGCCACGCACGCCGCGACGGTCGGCGCCGTCGCGTTCGAGTCCGTCGGAGAGGTCGAGGTCAGGGGCCGGGAGGACAAGGTGGCGGCATGGCTGGCCATCGAGCCGCTCACGTTGCCGGGCCGTCGCCGCCGGCGGACGCCGGTGCCCTTCGTCGGCCGGCAGTTGGAACGCTCGCTGCTCGCGGACACCATCGGCATCGCCCAGTGCCAGGGTCGTGCGGTGTTGGCTGTGGTCGAGGGCGAAGGCGGTGTCGGCAAGACCCGGCTGGTCGAGGAGGTGCTGACCAACCACGTCAATCCGTCGGGCGGCACGGTGCTCATGGGGACCTGCGTGCCCTACGGCGAAGCCAACCGGTGGTGGCCCATCGCGAGCGCACTGGCGCCCGTCCTCGACGTCGACCTCGGGTCCATGGCCCCCGATCTCCGGTCACGCATGGAGCACCGGCTGGCGCTGCTGATCGGGCCCCCGGCGGACCAGGAGCACCGCGACGCCCTGGTCAATGGCCTGCTCCACCTGTTCGGGCACGCCACGCCGCTCGATGGCATCGATCCGGCGCGCACCCACCAGGAGTTGATCCGGGCGGTGCTGGCCGTGCTGGCCACGCTGGCCGGGCGTGGGGCGTTGACCCTGGTGGTGGCCGACCTCCACTGGGCCAACCTGCGCGTGCTCGAGCTGCTCGAGGCCGCGCTCGCTCGCCTGGCCTCCACGCCCTTTGCGCTCATCGCCACCACTCGCCCTGGGGGAGACCTGCCGGCGGCGCCGCGGACGGCCCGGCTCACCACCCTCACCTTGCGCTTGGAGCCGCTCGGCCAGGAAGCGGCCCGCGACCTGCTGCGGGCGAGGCTCGGCGAAGGGACCAACCTGGCGCTGGTCGAGGAGCTGTACGACCGCAGCGGTGGCAACCCGTTGTTCCTCGAGGAGCTGGCCGAGCTGGTGGCCGAGGGCGGCGGCACAGGGCAGCTGCCGGACTCCCTGCGGGCGCTGGTGGCGGCCCGCCTGGACGAGCTGACGCCGGACCAGCGGGCCATGCTCGACAACGCTGCCGTTCTCGGCTCGTCCGGGTCGTACGGCGCGCTGGTCGAGTTCGGTCAGGCGTTGGGGCAGAACACGGCACGGTCCTTGCTCGACGCGCTGGCCGACGCCGGGCTCCTCGATGTCGAGGGAGCCTGGTGGCGCTTCCGCTCGGCCAGCTGCCGGGAGGTGGCGTACCACACCATCACGAAGGCCGATCGGGCCCGCCGCCATGTCGGGGTGGCCAAGGCGATGGTGGCCGACGCCCATGGACTGAAGCGGCCCGACGTCATGGCCCACCACTGGGCCACGGCGGCCGAGCTGGCCAGTGAGCTGGGCGGCCGGCTGCGGGGCGTGCCGGCCGACGTGGTGGCCACGGCCGTCGATGCCCTGCTGGCGTCGGCGAACCATGACGTGGATCGGCTCTACCCCCGGCCCGCCGTGGACCAGGTGGCGCGGGCGCTGTCGATCGGTGACTGCCAGCTCGATGGTGCCACCCGGCGTGCGCTGGTCCTCGCCCGCGCCGCGGCCTGGGTCGAGCTCCGGCAGTTCCCGGAGGCCGAAGCCGACCTGCAATGGCTGGTCGAAGAGGCCCAGTCCGAGGGGGACTTGCACGGCCTGGCCAAAGCTCGGTCGGTGCGGGCCGAGATCGCCAGGTTGACGGGTCGCTACGAGGATGCGCGAGCCGAGCTGGGCACGGCGGCGGTGCTGCTCGAACAGCTCGGCGCGCGCAGCGAGCTGGCCGGCGTACAGCGGGCGTGGGGGATGACGTCGATCTTCGCCGGCGACTTCGACGACGCGGAGACCCACCTCGACATCGCCGAGTCGTTGTACGACGCGGACGGCGATCGCCGCGGTCGGGCCTGGGTCGACCAGCACCGTGCGTGGGTGTCCTTCGTCAAGGGTGACGTCGATGCCGCGGACGCCCGCCTGACGGCGGCCGCCACCGCGCTCAAGGAGATGGGCGACCGGGGCGGCGTGGCGTGGGCCTTGGGCCTGTTGGCCTATGTCCGCCTGTTCCAGGGCCGCTTCACCGAGGCCGAAGAACTGGGACGGTTGGTGGTCGAGGAGGCCGCCGAACGGGGTGACCAGTGGGCCGAGGCCATGCTCGTGACCCTCCAGGCGCTGCTGGCGCTGTGGGGAGGCCGCATCGACGAAGCGGCGCGGCGAGCCGGCGAGGCGCAGCGGATCTTCCGGCTGATCGGCGACCGCTACGGCGAGATCCAAGCCGCCACGACGATCGCTCGCACGCTGGCCGCCCAGGGCCTCAGCGTCGATGCCCTCCGCACGGCGGAAGAGGCCATCGGGCTGGCCACCCCTATCGGCCAGGGCACGCTGGCGCAGTCGGTGGCGGCGTCGGTGGCCATGCACGCCGGTCAGTCGGCCCGGGCCGTCGCCCACGCCCGCCAGGCGCTCGATGCGCCGGACGTGCCGCCCGGCTTCGGCTACGACGCCTACGTGACCCTGGCGCTGGCCCATCTCCAGCAGGGCGATGTCGACCAGGCGATGGTGCACGCCCAGGAGGCGGCCCTCATCCGCCCCGACCACCCGAACGGAACCCAGGCGCTCGCGCTGGTGACCGCGGCGATCGGGCGGGCCGCCGACGCGGTGCCGATCGCGGAATCGGTCGAGGGCATGACCGCCGCCACGTACATGGACCACTTCCTCGCCGGGCTGGCGCTGGCGTTGGCCCACGCCCAGCTCGGTTCCCGCGAGGATGCGCTCCGGGCGCTGGACGTCGTCGATCGGGCCATCGAGGCCACCGACGATGCCGCGGCGCCGGTCCTGTCCCGACTGGCGCGGGCTGAGGCGCTGCGGGTCCTCGACGACGACGCCGGCGCGCTCGAGGCACAGGCGGACGCGGAACGCCGGGCGGAGGTGCTCGACATCGACCATCGCCCGTGGCAGACCGCGTTCCGCCTCGTCGCCAACGGGGGAGCCGACCGGACTCCCCAGCTCGCCACCTGAGTCGGCGGGCGGACCGCGCGGTGTCCGAGCTCCGTCGTCGGACCGGGCTGGTCGTCGGCCGCTTCTGCCCTCCGCACCTCGGCCACAGCCACCTGATCGAAGCCGCGGCGGACGACGTCGACGAGCTCGTGGTGTACGTCAACACCCGGGCCGGCGAGCCGATCGCCGGCTCGTTGCGCGCCCGGTGGTTGGCCGAGCTCCACCCGGACGTCGCCGTGATCGAGGTCGCCCATGACCTCGAGACCGACTTCGGTGACGAGGCTCTCTGGGATCGCTGGATCGCGCTGTTCCGGGAGCGCTGGCCGCTCGATGGCGACGGGCCGGACGTGGTGTTCTCCTCCGATCCGTACGCGGGCGAGCTGGCCCGGCGGCTCGATGCGGACTGCATCGTGGTGGACGCCGACCGGGCGACCGTGCCGATCTCGGCCACATTGGTACGCGAGCGGCCGGGCGATCACCTCCAGTACCTGGCCCCGAGCGTGCGGGCGTGGATCGAGGACACTTGGCTGGCGTGACTCGGGCACCGAGCGTCCGCGCGGCGGCCGCCATCGTGGTCGCCACGACCGCGCTGGCCTGGTTCGTGATCGCGCCGTGGGACTGGTCGACGGTGGACGCCGCTGGCCGCCCCCTCGACACCGGTCAGCCGTGGGCCGACCTCTTCGGCGTGGCCGTCGTGTCCGGGCTGGCGGTGGCCATGGTGGTCCGTCGCCGGCCGGCGGCGGTCCTGTGGGCGCCGGTGGCCGGCGTGGTCACGATGGCCGTGCTCTACACCTGGCGGGCCAGCCAGGCGCGCGTCTCCGGGACCAACCTGTGGTTCTTCGGCCTCATCGGCGTCCTGATCCCGCTGGCGCTGCTCGGGACCTTCGGAGGGGCGTGGCTGGCCATCCGCTCGGCTCGGCGCGAGGACTAGTCTTCGTCGCCGCTCTCCGCTGCGCTTCGATCGGCTCCTACTCGCTCCGCTCGGCAATGCGTCGGGCGCCGTTGCGGTGCGCCGGCTCAGCCGGACGCACCGGATCTGGTCCCCGTTTCTTCGTCGCCGCTCTCGGCTGCGCTTCGCCCCGTGGCCTCGCCATTGACGGTTGGCTTGATAGGTGACTAAATAGTCACATAACGACGGCCACGCACTCCGACGGGCTCGACCCCGTGTTCCGGGCCCTCGCCGATGGCCACCGGAGGGCGTTGCTCGACCTCCTGTACGTGCGGGACGGCCAGACCCTCGGCGAGCTGGCGGCCACCGTGCCCGAGATGACCCGTTTCGGCGTGGCCAAGCACCTGGCCGTGCTGCAGGACGGAGGCCTCGTCGTCACCCACCGCGCCGGCCGCACGAAGCTCCACTTCCTCAACCCGGTCCCCATTCGTCTCATCCACGATCGCTGGATCTCCAAGTACGCCGAGCCGTGGGTGAGCGCGCTGAGCCGCCTGAAGTCCGGCCTCGAGTCTGGCGCCGTCGCTTCCGAGGAGATCTGATGCCCAAGCCGCAACACGTCCACGAGCTCTACATCCGCACGACGCCCGAACGACTCTGGGACGCGCTGACGACCCCGGAGCTGGCCCGCGCCTACTTCCCGACCGACGCTCCGGTCATCGGCGAGGTGTTGGAGGCTGAACCGCCGTGGCGGTTGGTCACCGCCTTTTCCCTCGCGGGCGATCCGGAGGCCGCCGCCGAGGTGCCGAGCAGGGTGACATGGGAGATCAACGCCGCGGGCGACCTGTGTCGCCTGCGGCTCACCCACTCGGACTTCGGCGGCCTGTCACGGACGTGGGCCGCCACGGCCGGCTTCTGGCCGCCCGTCATCTCCGGGCTCAAGACGTTGCTGGAGACCGGGGAGCCGCTCGGTCCGGTCGTCCTGCCGCCCCTGGAGGGCGACGCCGTCGACGTCGACGCCGAGTGGCATCGAGACCTCGGCATCGACACCAACCAAGAGGTCTGGGGGCTGCTGGGCCGGCTGGACCGCACCCCGGCCGACGACGAGGCGACGGTCCGCGCCGCCTACGCCTCCGCCTATCACTGGTCCCGTGCGGCGCGCCGCACCGAGGCCAACGAGGCCCGAGCCGAGTGGATGCTGAGCCACGTCCACGCCGTGCTCGGCCGGGCGGACATGGCCCAGCACCACGCGCAGCGGTGCCTGGCCGTCGTCGAGGCGGCTGGGCTGGATGACTTCGACCTCGCCTACGCCCATGAGGCACTGGCCAGGGCGGCGGCGGCCGACGGTCGACTCGACGACGCCAAGCGTCACCGGGCGGCGGCGGCGGCGGTTCCCATCGCCGACGACGAGGATCGCAAGATCTTCATCGACGACCTCGCGGCGAGCCCGTGGTTCGGGCTCGCGGCCACCGGCTGACCGGAGTTCCCGCCGCGGCGGTAGGGAGCAGATTTTCATTGCTCTGCCGCCGATCCTCTCCTGGCCCGTAGCCTCATTCGAGGTGAGGAGGTCGACGTCCGCCGAGGCCGTGAGGGGCCGATCGGCCCGTCGCGTCGCCCGCCCCGATTGCCCCCCGAGCAGCAAGCGCACGAGCGGTACCGGTGGAGCCGGCGCAGCGCTGGCTGGCCCGTCAGCGGCGCCTGGGTGGGCGGGACCGTCTCGCCCGATCAGGGCCCTGACCAGGGCAAACGCCGGCCGGCGGGGCCTCGGAGCCCTCCTGGTGGTCGCCACTCTGGCCGTGGTGGCATGTGCGCCTCCGCCGCAGCCGCCGCCTCCGTCCGGCCCCATGACGACCACGACCGTGCTTGCTCCGCCGAGTGGGTGTGGGAACGGCGGCGCCGCCGGGCAGGCCACCTCGACCCCCGCGGCATCCGGCTCCGCCTCCGCCGAGGACCTCCCGATCCTCACGGGGAGTGACAAGATCACCACGGCGGCGGAGGACGCTGTCCGCGACGCCCAGGCCACCGGTGCCAGCGCGGTGACCGTGATCGCGGTGGACGAGACCGGTCGGCCGACCATGGTCCCGGCGCCTCTTGGCCAGGCGGTCGACGTCGCACTGGCCACCGCCGAGGACCTCGGTGTGGTGGCGGTCGAGGCGCCTTCGTATGCCACCGCGCTGGAGTTCGAGGACACCGCAGTGGCAGCCGGGGCGTCGCCCGATCCGGACGTCGATCGCCAGTGGGCGCACCAGGCCTTGGCCTTCAGCGATCTGTGGCCCACCACCCGGGGCGCGGGGATAACCGTCGCGGTCGTGGACACCGGCGTCCAGGCCAGCCACCCGGACCTGGACGCGCGGGTGCTCCCGGGCGCGGCGTTCGTGAGCGGCACGCTGGAGCCGGGCGGCGGCGCCACCGATGTCAACGGGCACGGCACGCACGTGGCGGGGATCATCGGCGCCGGCGAGAACGGCGTCGGAGTGGTCGGGGTGGCGCCCGAGGTCACGATCCTTCCCGTCCGGGTGCTCAACGCCAGCGGGACCGGGCCCAACAGCGCCATCGCGGCGGGCATCACGTGGGCGGTCGACCACGGGGCGGTGGTCATCAACGTCAGCATCGGCTCCGACGTGAACTCGGCCGCCGTCGCCGCCGCGGTGAACTACGCCACCAACCACGGCATCGTCGTGGTGGCCGCGGCCGGCAACAACCACCAAGCGCAGCCACCGGCGGTACCTGACGCGCCGCGCTACCCCGCCGCGCTGGCCGACCCGGTGGCCGTGGCCGCGCTGAAGGACCCGACCAGCGTCGCGGGCTACTCGACGCGGGCCGCCTATGTGGACGTCGCCGCGCCGGGCTCGGACATCTACTCGACCAAGAGGAACTCGACCTGGGGCACCAACTCCGGTACCTCGATGGCTGCCCCTCACGTGTCCGGGCTCGCTGCGCTCATCATCGCCGGCCGCGGCTGGATGAGCCCGGCTGCCATGCTGTCCCGCCTGACTAGCACGGCGACCGACGCCGGTGCGCCCTCCTTCGACAACGCCTTCGGGTGGGGCATCGTCGATCCGGTCGCGGCGATGAACACGCCCTAGCCGCGCCCGCTGACGCGGTCCGTTGGCCGTTGCCGCCTGGCACGATCGTGTCGATGAGCGCTGAGGTGCGGCTCGAGACCGCGCTCGAGGCGGCCGACCGGGCCGACGACGTCGGGAAGCCCGACGGACGGTTGCTCGGCGTCGACGTCGCCCGAGCCGTGGCGCAGCTCGGGATGCTGATCGCCCACTACTCGTACCTCGACGGCACCGGCGGCGACCTGCGCGTCGTCACCCGCTTCGTGGGCGGGAAGGCCATGCCGCTGTTCGTGTTCCTCGGTGGGCTCGGGTTCACGATGCTGACCCGCCGTGCCGCCCACCCGGTCGCCCAGGTTGTGGCCCGCAGCCTCGTCCTGTTCGTCCTGGGGCTGCTGCTGGTGGAGCACGCCGCGTACCTGGCCGTGATCCTGCAGTTCTACGCCCTGTTCTTCGTCTTGGCACTGCTGGTGCGCCACCTGCGCGTTCGCTGGCTCCTCGTGTTGGCCGGTGTGGTGATGGTGGTCGGGGCATGGTCGTGGCTGCACCTCGCTCGCGATCGAGTCCGCTACGGCGGCTGGCAGGGCTGGGCGACCGTCACCGACCCGCGCCCGCTGGGCATCGACCTGGCGGTCTCGGGCAGCTACCCCGTGTTGCCGACGTTCGCCTTCTTCCTCGTCGGTATGGCCGTCGGCCGGTTGGCGCTGGGCCGCCGCTCGGTCCAGCTGCGCCTGGCCGCCGGTGGCCTGTTGCTCGCTCTCGTAGGTCTCGTCGGAGGCGAGCTTCTGACGCGCGCCACCACCGACCGCACGGTGTTGGAGGAGCGGCGAGGCTCGTTGACGCTGCAACCATCGGTGGAGCCGGCCATCGTTGAGCGCCTCAACACGACCGCCACGGCGATCAGCCAGCAGGTAGCCGACACCGTCGAGCGCACGGGCGAATCT
>DASTFY010000124.1:0-2868 GCA_035719525.1 Acidimicrobiales bacterium | reverse complement strand
TTCCGTCTCCTCGAAATAGCTATGGCTATTCCTTCGTCGACGCGCCTTGCGAGCGACGAACCTGACTCGCCGTCGACAGGGCAATCATTATCGGCGACGGCACTAGAGCACGCCACCGGCCGGCGATCAGACCGGGTTGGCTCGTCGCACCCTGTCGGCCAGTGACTTCATCACCTCGAGCGCGAAGTGCGGGGTGTCCTGCACGAGCACCAGGAACAGGCCGCGGTTGATCGGGAAGAGCACCACGTCCGTCACCGCGGCAGCATCAGCACTCCGCGGCTCATGGTCGATGATCGACATCTCCCCGAACATCTCACCTTCACGGAGGCGTACGGCGACGTGCTCGCCCATGACGAGCTCGATCTCTCCCTCGCCGATCACGTACAGCACGTCACCGTCATCGCCCTTGCGGAAGATCACCTCACCGGCGCCGAAGCGCACCGGTTCGACGTGTCTGGCGTAGAGGTCGAAGCTCATCCCACTCTCCGTGTCGAGGTGGGGCGGAGGTTACGACTTCAGCCCGAATGGTCCGGGAGTGTTCACCATGAGTTCGCGTCCCGGTCGTCTCTCGTTCGATCCGGTCGCTGCCGTCGAGTTCCACCGGGGGCCAGAGCCCCCGTCGAGAGAGCTACCAGTTGCGGCCCGAGGCGCCGGCGCCGGCGAAGAAGAACGTGAGGAGGATGCCGGCGGGGAGCGCGCCCCAGAAGCCGACCTGCTCGATGCCGAGGTTGCCCAGGAACAGCATCAGGAGCCACGTCGCGGGGAACGAGGCCACGACGGCCAACACGATGATCATCAGGAATGCACCCATGACGCGGAGCCTATGACCGCGTCGCGCGCCAACCGGGGATACCCACCGTGCCTGACGGGGGCCCACTTAGCATGGCCCCGGCCCATGACGGAAGCTCACGACCTCGAGGTGGCGGCGGCCGAGGCGCAGCCGTTGCGGCACGGCCACATCCTGAAGACCCTGCTGCGACTAGGGCTGAGCGTGGTGGCGCTGGTGGTGGCGGCGCTCGTCCTGCGCCCGGTGTTCGAGGATCTCGACCTGGCCACCGTTCGCCGCGCCATCGCGTCGCTCAGCGCGGGCGAGTGGGCGGCCTTCCTGGCCGTTTTCGGGGCGGTCATCTGGGCCAACGGGCTCCTCACCGCCGCCGTCGTCCCGAAGCTCCCGATCCGCCGCGGCGTCACCGCCTACCTCGGGTCGAGCGCGGTGTCGAGCACGTTCCCCGGTCCGGGCGACCTGGCCCTTCGGCTTCTGATGTACCGCTCGTGGGACTACTCGATGACCATCGCGACGGTGTCGGTGGCGGCGAGCGGCATGGTGACCGTGGGCACCAAGCTCGTCCTTCCCGCCGTCGCCGCCGTCCCGCTGTTCGTCACCGGTCGGCTGACCGGCGACACGGGCCGGTTCGCGGTCATCGGGGGCGCGATCGCGCTGGTTGCCATTGCGGTCGTCCTGCTGGCACTGCTCCGTCCCGGCGTCGCCGCCCGCGCCGGGGTTGGGCTGGAGCGGGTGGTGGGAGCGATCCTGCGGCGCGTCGGCCGGCCGGGCCCGGAGGGCCTCGGCGATCGCCTGGTCGAGGCGCGCGACCAGGCCATCGGCCTCCTGGCACCGCGCTGGCCCCGAGCGCTCCTGGCGACCGTCGTGCTCACGATGCTTCGCCTCCTGCTGCTGGTCTTGGCCCTGCGCTTCGTCGGTGTACCTCACGACGCGCTGACGGTGAGTCAGATCTTCGCCGCGTACGCCATCGTCGAGCTGTTGACCGTCGTTCCGATCACGGCCGGAGGGGCGGGAGTGGTGGAGCTGGGCTACATCGGTCTGCTGACCGGTTACGCGGGGGCGGAGAACGTCAACCAGGTGACGGCGGGCGTGATGCTGTTCCGCCTGGCCACGTGGATCGCCATCATCCCCATCGGCTGGTTCACCGTGTTCCTCTGGCGGCTCTCGGTGAAGCGAGGAACGGCGCGGCTGACCGGGGCCCGCGAGGTGTCCGAGGCGGTGGCATCCACATGATGGACGCAGGGGTGCTCGCCGTGATCGGGGCCAGCGACTGCGAGGAGCTCGGCACCGGACTACTGGCCCAGCCCTTCAATACCTGGACCAGCCTGGCCTACGTCGTCGCTGGGGTCTGGATCATCCTGAGGCGGCGGGCCTGGCGGCTCGATCCGTCGGCCACCTTCTTCGGGCTTCTCGTCGTGGCCAACGGCCTGGGCAGCGTGGCGTTCCACGCCGCGGCCGACGCCACCGGCCGGTGGCTCCACGACGTGAGCCTCCTCGGCGCGCTGGCCTTCGTCGCCGGCTGGCATGTGGCGTCGCTGCGCCGCGACGGGCCGGCGGGCGCAGGCGCGGCTGCGGTCGGCACGGCCATCGTCACGATCGTCGTGATGGGGATCCTGCTCGTGCCCTTCCCCGACCTGACCAACCCACTCGCCGTTGTGCTCGTCGCCGCGGCCGCGCTGTCCTTCGTCGTCCGGCGGGTCCGGACGCGGACTTGGCTGGCCTGGTCGGATCTGCCCTTCGTCGTCGTGGTCGTCCTGGCCTTGGCCGCCTTCGCGTTGGGACGGACGGGTTCGTTCGCGTGCGACGAGGATGCCGTCTTCCAGTTCCATGGCCTGTGGCACGTCGCCACGGCGGTGCTGGCGGTGATGTGGGCGCACGCGGCGCTGAGCATCCGACCTGGAGGCGAGGGCGCGGCCCGGGCCGGCGCCGACCGGTTGCTGGCGGCGGTGGCCGGTCTCGTCGTGAGAGGGTTCTTTCGCGATGTCACGGTCGAAGGCCGCGACCGGATTCCCACCGATCGCCCCGTGCTCCTCGTGCTCAACCACTTCAACGGCCTGGTCGACCCCATGGTGGCCATCGATGCG
>DASTFY010000123.1:0-3696 GCA_035719525.1 Acidimicrobiales bacterium | reverse complement strand
GCCGAGGGTGTTTCCCGTCGGTCGGCTCGACGCCGACACCGAGGGCCTGCTGCTGATCACGAACGACGGCGATCTCGCCCATCAGCTCACCCACCCCAGCTTCGGCACCGAGAAGGAGTATCTGGCCCAGGTGTCCACACCCTTGGCCGCCGGTGCGCTGCGCCGCCTGCGCGACGGCATCGAGCTGGACGACGGGCTGACCGCTCCGGCCGAGGTCAGTCAGCCGTCACCGGGCCTGGTGCGCATCACCATCCACCAGGGCCGCAATCGGCAGGTCCGCCGGATGCTGGACGCGGTGGGTCACCCGGTCGAGCGCCTGGTTCGGGTCCGCATCGGCCCCATCACCGACCGGCGTCTTCCGCCCGGGCAGTGGCGCCCGCTGACCGACGACGAGCGGCGGGCCCTGGAGGCCGCGAGCGGCCCCTGAACCGACTCGGAGGGCCGGATCGCCGCTGGTACCGTCCCCTCGATGCCCGTCCGAGCACTGCGGGGCGCCACCACGCTCGACGCCGACACGCCGGACCACATCCGCGAGCGGGTCAAGGCGCTCATGGCCGCGCTCTACGAGCGCAACGGTCTCGACAACGACCAGATCATCAGCATCCTGATCACTGGCACGGCCGACATCACGACGTTCCATCCCGTCACCGCGGCGCGCGGGTTCGGCCTGGACGACATCCCCCTGATCGGCGCCCAGGAGCTGGCCATCGACGGGACTCTGCCCCGCTGCGTCCGGGTGCTCGTGCACGTCGAGACCGAACGCCCCCGGTCCGAGCTGCGCCACGTGTTCCTGGAGGGCGCCACCGTCCTGCGTCCCGATCTGGCCCGGGACTGATGAGCGTCCCGGAGCCGGCGAGCCAGGAGCAGCGCCGGGCCAATGTCGTCGGCCTCGGCCTCATCGGCGGCTCGGTCGCTCTCGGCCTGCGGTCCCGCGGCTGGACGGTGCACGGCGATGACGAGGACCCGGCCCGGATCGAGGAGGCGCACCGCCGGGGGGCCATCGTCTCGAGCCGGCTCGACCCGGACGCGACGATCACCTTCGTCGCCACCCCGGTCTCGGCCATCGCCGACGCCGCCAAGCAGGCATTGGCTGAGACGACCGGGCTGGTGACCGACGTGGGCAGCGTGAAGGGGCCGATCGCGGCCGCGGTGGCCGACGCCCGGTTCTGTGGCGGGCATCCGATGGCCGGCTCCGAGCTCGACGGCCTCGACGGCGCCGATGGGGCCCTGTTCGAGGGCGCCGTCTGGGTCCTCACGCCCACGGCCGAGACGGAGGACACGACCTTCGCGGCCGTGGCACGGATCGTGTCGGACCTCGGGGCCGAGGTGGTCGCCCTGCCCCCCGACCGCCACGACGCCCTGGTGGCCGTCGTGAGCCACGTCCCCCACCTCGCCGCCGCCGCCCTCATGACGGTGGCCGACCAGCGGGCCGAGGAGCATGCGGCGCTGCTGCGTCTCGCCGCGGGAGGCTTCCGCGACATGACCCGTATCGCCGCCGGGCAGCCGGCGCTGTGGCTCGACATCTGCGCCGAGAACCGCACCGCCATCGTCGAAGCCCTGGATGCGCTGGTCGACCGGCTGGAGCGGATGCGGGAGACGGTGGCGGGCGATCAGCGCGAGGCGTTGCTCAGCGAGCTGACCAGGGCCCGCGAGGCGCGGATCAACCTTCCGGGGCGGGTGGCGCACAGCGCCGAGATGGCCGAGGTCCGCACCGCCATCCCCGACCGGCCGGGCGCCGCCGCCGAGGTGTTCACCTTGGCGGCCGAGCTCGGCGTCAACGTGACCGACTTCGAGGTGTTCCACTCGGCCGAGGGCGAACGGGGCGTCCTCATCCTGCTGATCGAGGCCACACAGGCCGACCTGTTCCGGGGGGGCCTGCTGGCCAGGGGCTTCCGACCGTCGGTTCGCCGGCTCGGCTGAGGTGGCCGCCAGCCGCACCGTCCGCCCCCTGGGCCACCCGCCGGACGCGGTGGTGGCGGTGCCAGGGTCCAAGAGCATCACGAACCGGGCCCTGGTCTGCGCCACCCTGGCCAGCGGGGCCAGCTCGCTCAGCGGCGTCGGGCGATCCGACGACACCGACGCCATGCTGGGCTGCGTCGCCCGCCTGGGAGCCGATGTCCGTATCGACCAGGCCGGTGACACGGCGCTCGTCGTGGGTACGGCGGGCGTCCTGCGACCGGGGCCGGTGGAGTTGGACACCGGTCTGGCCGGCACGACCTCCCGCTTCGTCACCGCGCTGGCCGCGCTCGGTCGGGGCCGCTACCGGATCGACGGCGAGCCTCCCTTGCGCGCCCGCCCGATGGGGCCGTTGCACGCCGCGTTGGGCACCCTCGGGGCAAAGATCGAGCCGGAGGGGGAGTGGGGTCACCTGCCGGTCGTGCTGCACGCCCACGGGTTGCGCGGCGGGACGGTGGCCCTGCCCGGCGACGTGTCCAGCCAATTCGTGACCGCGCTGATGCTGGTAGCGCCGGCCATCGACGGTGGCCTGACGATCGATCTCACGTCGCCGCTCGTGTCCCGGCCCTACCTGGGCCTCACCGCCGCGGTGATGGAGAGCTTCGGCGTCGACGACGTGTCGGTAGGGGACCGCCAGGTCAGGGTGGGAGCCGGTCGTTACCGACGAGCCGCCTATGCCGTCGAACCCGACGCCTCCTCGGCCTCCTACCTGTGGGCCGCGGCGGCGATCACCGGTGGGCGGGTGCTGGTTCCCGGTCTGGGTCCCGCGTCGCTCCAGGGCGACGTGGCCTTCGTGGACGTGCTGGCGCGGATGGGAGCCGAGGTGGAACGAGGCACGGATGGCGTAGCGGTGCGGGGCACGGGGCGGCTGCGGGGTGTGGACGTCGACCTGCGCGACTGCTCCGACGCCGTGCCCACGCTGGCCGCGGTGGCCTGCTTCGCCGACTCGCCGACCCGCATCTCGGGCGTGGGCTTCATCCGGACCAAGGAGACGGACCGGATCGGGTCGCTGGTCGCGGAGCTCCAGCGGTGTGGGGTCGACGCGCAGGAGGAGCCCGACGGATTGGTCGTGCGCCCCGTCAGTGGCGCGCCGAGGGCCGCCCGCGTGCGCACGTACCACGACCACCGCATGGCGATGGCTCTGGCGCTGCTGGGGCTGCGCGTACCGGGCATCGAGATCGAGGAACCGGATGTGGTGGCGAAGTCGTTCCCGACGTTCTGGTCGGCGCTCGGCGGGCTCGATAGCTCGGAGTAAGGTCACGTCCCCGTGGAGGTGGCGTGGTGCGAGTGATAGCCATCGACGGCCCGGCGGGCTCCGGCAAGTCGACCGTGGCCAGGGCGTTGGCCAAGCGGATGGGGCTCGACTACCTCGATACGGGAGCGATGTACCGCGCCGTCACCTTCGCCGTGCTCCGGCAGATGATCGATCCCGACGAGGTCGATCAGGTGGCGGCGCTGGCGCAGGAGTTGGCGCTCGACGTGGTCGACTCGACGGTGATGGTGGATGGGGTCGACGCCAGCCTCGAGATTCGGGGGCCCGAGGTGACCAGCGCGGTGAGCATCGTGGCCGCCAACCCCCGTGTTCGGGCCGAGCTGGTGTACCGGCAGCGGCAGTGGGCGGAGAAGCACGGCGGCGGGGTGATCGAGGGCCGCGACATCGGTTCGGTGGTGTTCCCCGATGCCGAGCTCAAGGTGTACCTGACGGCGGCGCAGGACGTGCGGGCGGAGCGGCGCCACAAG
>DASTFY010000122.1:0-12282 GCA_035719525.1 Acidimicrobiales bacterium | reverse complement strand
TCGGCAAGCAGGTCGAGTGGATCAGTCCCCAGGTGATCGCCTTCCGGGACACCGACCTACCCGAGCTGTCCGGCGGCAAGGCGATGGGCATCGCCGTCATCGAGGCGATGGGCTTCACCAGCGGATTCACGCACATGGAGTGGTACAAGAAGCGGGACGGCGAGGTGGTGTTCGGCGAGATCGGGGCCCGCCCCCCGGGGGCGCGGGTGACCGACATGATGAACTTCACCTGCGATGTGAACCTGTTCCGCGGCTGGGCCGAGGCCGTCTGTTCCAATCGGTTCAGCCAGCCGGTCGAGCGGCGCTACAACGTCGCCATGGTGATCAAGCGGGCCGAGGGAAACGGTCGGATCACCCGGGTCGAGGGGCTCGGCCACCTGATGGCGACCATCGGCGACCACATCGTCAACGTGGACCTGCTGCCGCCGGGCACCCCTCGGCGGGACTGGCGCGCGACCGTCCTGTCGGACGGCATCGTCGTCGTGCGCCACCCGGACCTACCCACGACCTTCGAGCTGGCCGACCGGATCGCCAACGAGATCCGCCTGTACGCCGAATAGCCCGCCCGATTCAGCTTCGCCTCAGCGGTCGAGCCGGCGCTCTATGCGATGCAGGGCCACGAGGAGCGCCTGGGTGCATCCGATGATGACTCGAGCAAGTCCCGCGAAGTCAGACCCCATGTAGCCGGTGGTCACGCGCTCCAGCTCGCCCAGATCGGGCGCCGGCTCACTGACACTCGGTTGGCTTCGGATCAGGCCACGACCGTCCAGTGGAGTCATTCCCCGTGATCGCTGCTGCACACCAACTGATAGGAGGCGGTCACACGGTGGTGCTCAGTTGTAGAGGACAACGCATCGAATCGCGACGAGAAGTGAGCACGCACGCAACGAACTCGCCCTACAAGGGGATCGTGGGGTCCACGACGTGGAAGGTCAATCTTGACGACCTACCCGACGATGCCCTCGCACTCAGAGCCCAAGAGGGCGAGCAGGATGCCGCCACCGTCCTGTACCGCCGGTGCTGGCCGATCGCGCGTGGCATCTCGAAGGAACGGGGCTTGCCAGAGGAGGAGTGGGATCAACTCCTCGTCGACGTGTTCCTCAACTGCGTCGCCCCCGGCCGGTTCGATCCCGCCCGCGGGCGCTTCGGGGCGTACTTCCGAGCAGCCGCCGAGAACGAGGCCCGACGCCTGCACCAGCGGCGCCGCTCGAAGCACCGATCGGTCGAGAGCCTCGATGCGATGGTCGCCGCGGGGCGTGCGGTCGAGTTGGAATCGTTGCGCCAGCCGCAGGTGCTCGACGAGCAGGGCGTCCAGCTACGGGCGGCGGCACGGTCGCTGGTGGCGGAATGGCGAGACGCGCGCACGCGGCAACGCCAGCGCCGGCTCTGGGCGAGCATCACCGAAGCGCTGTTCCTCGACGAGCTTCCAGTCGCCGAGGCCGCGGCCACGCTGGGGACGACCCCCAAGTCCATCCACAACTGCCTGAAACGCCACATCCGGCCGGCGATCACGGCCCGGATCAACGGACCATACGGCAGCCAGACATCGACGCGCGATGGAGCCGGGGCGGACCCTGCGCCATCGCCAACGCTGCAAAGGAACGACACACCACCATGTCAATGTTGACAAGAGCACTGTTCCCGGTCGTGAGGAGCGGGCACGACCGGCGCAGCCGGCCTGCGACCTCGTACGCCTCCGCCGTTGTGCCGCCATGGGTCGGTACCGAAGCCGACCCGGCCTGGCTCCGGGTCCGAGCCGAACTCGGCCAGTTCGCGTCCATGAAAGACCTCCGGCGCTCCGCGCAGGACTGCCAGATCGCACTGGCGGACCTCAGCGCACGGGCCGAGGAGCCGGGTCCGCTCGGCGAGGCGGCCGGGCGCTCGCTGCACGGCTTGGCCCTCGACATCCAGCGGGAGTGCCAGCGGCTGCGCCGTCATAGGCAGCAGCCCGTCCCGAGGAGCGGTCACCCGCCAGCGGGAGCACCGGCGGAGCCGCTGTGGCAGTGGCTCCTCGAGCCCGTCGGCAGCGGCGCGCCCCGCTCCAGCGACCTGGCCAGGCTGCGCGACATCCACCGCGTGACGATCGTGACCCGGTTCATCGGCGCGGCCGCGGCCGCGGTCCTGCTCGCATCCGGGAGGGTCTGGCCGGCGCTGTTGTGCCTCCTGACTGCCCTGACCGCCAGCGGGGTGGCCCGCTATCGCACCAACGCGGAGTCTGTGGTGACGTTCAGGGCCCGCTACCTGAGCCACCTGTTCGGTCAGGCCGGTGACCTGCTGGTACTGCTCGGGGCCTCCGTATACCTCGCCGGTTCCGGCGCTCCAGGGCTAGCGGTCCTCACCGCGTTGACCGGTGCGGCCTACCTATTCGGCACTGCCGCTCGCGTCGGTGCCATGCCTGTGGGCGTCAGCGTGCCTCGGTTGCGCCTGGAACGGGTAGTCCAGGTGGTCGGTCTGACCATCGGCACGGCCGGCGCTGCGCTCGGGCATCCTGGTTGGTTCTTCGCCACCCTGGCCCTCGGCGTGGCCTACGCCATATGGGAGCTGCACCGCAGCGTGCACGCCGTCTGTAGTGCAGGCAGCACCGAGTTCGGGTGGACGGCCATGACGAGAGATGGCTTCGTCACCGAGGTGCTGACCGCGCCCTCACCCAAGTGAGCTCCGACGGAATCAGTTGCAATCGGCGTCCTCGCGCTTCAAACCGTTTCATCCGCAACTGTTCGGCGCAGAACGCGCAATGCGCGACGAGAGCCGAACGCCTCGGCGCTGTTCGGCTCCCGTGACCCCCCGCAGCCTGGGCTGGAGGCCGGCCGGACCTTGATGGGGCTTGCGCCGCCGCACCTGGTTGGCCACGCTGGGCCGGGTGCACCCGTGCCTGGGCCACCGCCGACGCAGGGGGACCCACATGCGACCTAAGGCCATTCTCGTCACCACTGCCCTCCTCGCAGGAGTGCTTGCCGTCGGCGCGACATCGGTGGACGCCCGGCCAGTGCCCGCGACCAGTGATCGGCTGGACGTGTATCAGGGGGTGCTCGACGCCCGGGAGCTGGGGGCACTGGTCGACCTGGGCGTAGACCGCCACGAGCTGCAAGCCCTCCCAGATCCGTCCGCACCGGGTGCGGTCCAGGTCGAGGCCATCCTGAGCGGGTCCCAAGCCCAACAGCTCGCCCACCAGGGAATCTCGCTCGAGCTCAAGACGATCGACCAGGCGAGCGTGGCGGAGCGGGCGACGGAAGCCGGACGGCGAGGTCGGACGGTGTTCCGGCGTTACGGCGGCGACGGTGGGCTCAAGGCCGAAGTGACGAGCCTCGCCGACTCCCATCAGCCCATCGCCGAGCTGCAGGTCATCGGCACCACGGTGCTCGGCCAGGAGATCGTGGCCGTGAAGGTCACGAAGGATGCCCGCACCACGGAGGATGGCGCCCGCCCCGGCACTGTCTTCGCCGCCGCCCAGCACGCGCGGGAGTGGATCACCCCCGAGATGGTGCGACGCCTGCTGATCCACGTGCTCGACCGCTACGGCACCGACGCCCGGATCACCCAGCTCGTCGACACGACCGAGCTCTGGTTCATACCGGTGGCGAACCCCGACGGCTACGACCACTCCTTCGAGGACGGCCAACGACTGTGGCGCAAGAACCTGCGGGACAACGACGGCGACGGCGTCATCACGCCGCAGGACGGCGTGGACCTCAACCGCAACCTTCCGACCCGATGGGGGTATGACGACGAGGGCTCGTCGCCCAGCCCGGCCAGCGACACCTACCGCGGCACGGCGCCGGCCTCCGAGCCCGAGACCCAGGCGCTCGACGCCCTCTTCGCCCGGATCGCGCCCGAGTACTTCGTCAATTACCACTCGGCCGCCGAGCTGCTCCTGCACGGCGTCGGTTGGCAGGTGGCCACCCCCGCCCCTGACGACGTGATCTACCAGGCGCTTCTCGGCGATGACACCAACCCGGCCGTGCCCGGCTACGACCCCGACATCTCTGCCGAGCTCTACACCACCAACGGCGACACCGACACGCACATGCAGGAGGCACACGGGACGCTGGGCATAACCCCCGAGATGTCGACCTGCGAGACGGTGTCGGCGGCCGACCCCGACGACCCATGGCAGCCGGAGGCCTGCGGCAGCGGCTTCGAGTTCCCGGACGACGAGCGGCTGGTCCGCGAGGAGGTCAAGAAGAACATCCCGCTGGCGCTGGCCGTCGCGGAGTCGGCCCTCGATCCGGACCACCCGGTGTCCGTGGTCGGGCGGGAGACGGAGGACTTCCGCATCGACCCCTTCACCGTGTCCCATGGCGATCCGCAACCGGTCGCCGTATGGGCGCGCCGCGCGCTGGAAGACGTGGTGTTGGCGTACAGCGTGAATGGCGGGCCGGCGACCGAGGTGGCGGTGGCGGAGTGGGCGGGCGGTGAGCGCTTCGGCGCCGAGCTCAACGACTACTACGCGGAGCTCCGGGGCGAGGTCACGGGCACCCAGCCCGGGGACTCCATCGAGGTCTGGTTCGCGGGCAGCGATCCCGATCGGGGACCGGTGACGAGCGAGCACTTCTCCTACACCGTCGAGCTCGACTCCGACAGCTCCGTCCTCGTGCTGGCCAACGAGGACTACCGCGGCGTCAACCCCGACTACCCGCCGTCGGTCGATGAGCCGAAGTACCTCGACGACCACCTGGCCGCGTTGGCGGCCAACGGGATCTCCGCCGAGACCTGGGACGTCGATGCCGACGGCGTGCCGCACGACTTGGGCGTGCTCAGCCACTACGACACCGTCGTGTGGTACCTGGGTGACAACCGGCTCACGCAGGATCCCGAGGACGAGACGATCCAGATCGGCAACGACGAGGTGCCGGACGCCGCCGTCGCCGAACGCCAGCAGTACCTCACCCTGGCCGTGCGCGACTTCGTGAACGAGTCCGGACGGCTCGTGCTGGCCGGCGAGACAGCGGCGTACTACGGGCTGCTGGCCGGGACCATCGGGGGGATCTTCTACGGGCTCGACGGTGCCCCCGAGCAGGAGTGCGCGGTAACCGTCAATCTCTTCAGCGACTGCCTGCTGCTGGCCGACGACTTCACTCAGTACTACCTGGGGGCGTATTCGAGGACGGCGCTCGGGAGCGCGAGTGGGGTAGCGGGCGCTGCGGGCGGATCGTTCGACGGGGCGCAGGCCGAGTTCGGCGGACCGGCCACCGAGGACAACCCCATCGACGAGCCCGGCGCGCTCAGCGTGACGAGTTTGGTCCTGCCCGCGGACGAGTTCCCGCAGTTCGCCAGCCAGTCCGCGGCCGACTACACCGGCCCGGTCGGTCCCTTCATCGCGGTCGAAGGGCGCTTCGCGGTCGCCGCGAAGCACACCGACGGGGGCTACATGCGGCTGGCCCGCACCTTTGACCTCACGGCGCTGGCGCCAGAGGACCAACCGCGGTTCGAGGCCCAGCTGTCATGGGCGGTGGAGGAGGGCTACGACCACGTGATCGTCGAGGCTCACACCGTCGGCCAGGACGACTGGACGACCCTGCCGGAGGCCGGCGGGCGCACCAGCGACGCCGTGCCGTCCGAGTGCGAGGGTGGCTTCCTGCTCGAGCTGCATCCGTTCCTGGCCCACTACCTCACGCTGGGCAACCCGTGCACGCCAAAAGGAACAACGGGCGCGTGGAACAGCTTGACCGGCACGTCACCGGGCTGGCAGCCCGTGACATTCGACCTCTCGGCCTACGCCGGTGGGCAGGTCGAGATCTCGATCAGCTACATCACCGACCCCTTCACCGGCGAGACGGGTGTCATCGTCGACGACACCCACCTGGTCACGGCCGGCGGCGTAGTCGAGTCGGAAGGCTTCGAGTCCGGCCTGGCGGCATGGACGGTGCCCGGGGCACCGGAGGGCAGCCCGGCCAACGAGCAGGACTTCGCCCGCACGGTCGGCCTCGGCGGGATCACCGCCGCCGTGACCACAGCGGACACTGTCCTCCTGGGGTTCGGCATCGAGCAGCTCAGCACGCCTGAGCAGCAGGCGGCAATCATGGGCGCCGCACTCGACCATCTGGCCCCACCGCCATAGCGAGGCGCGCCGCTGAACCGGGCCGTGCTCGCCGAGCTTGCGTCGGACCGCAACGGAACCCCCGAAGGTTTCTCGAAGGTGGCGGTGCCATCATCGGCCCATGTTCGATCTCGATGACTTCCTGTGCCGGTGTTCCGACGCCATCGCCGAGTCCGAGCCCCGTCGTGCCACGCGGGAGGTCCTGAGCCGAGCGCTGGCCGCTCCGGGCGAGATGGCGGAGGTGATGGCACCCCGTGAGGCCGGCCTGACGGTGCTCCATCAGGCCGACGACCTCACGGTCCTCCACGTGGTGTGGGCACCCGGCATGGACATCTGGCCCCACGATCACCGCATGTGGGCCGTGATCGGGATCTACGAGGGCGAGGAGGACAACACCTTCTACCGCCGCGGCGGCCCGGACTCCCGGTCGCTCACCGCCTCGGGCGGGAAGCGCATCACGAAGGGCGACGCGCTCCTCCTCGGTGCCGACACCATCCACGCCGTGAGCAACCCTCGGCGCGGCCCCACCGGCGCCATCCACGTATACGGCGGCGACCTCATCGGCGAGCCTCGCAGCCAGTGGGGTCCCGGCCCTCTCGAGGAGCGCCCGTACGACATCGACCAGGCTCGTCGCCAGTTCGCAGAAGCCAACGCTTCGTGGCGGGAGGGCAGTTCTCAGCGATGACCACGAACGACCGCGTCAGACTCCGCGGGTAGCGACCTCACGCCTGCGGCGGGGCTACGACTGGGTCGCGGCCGCACTGCGTCGCGCCGTGCCGCGGCGCGACATAGAGTGTCCGCGTCGCTCTGGCGACGCTGGGGGTGGGTCGTGGCAGTTGAGTCATCGGGACATAGTCAGGGCAATCCGCGCCTGTTCGAGCTGATCGAGCACGCGCCGAAGACCGGCAAGAGCCCGACGGTCTGGGCTTGGCCGGAGTTGATCGACTACCTCAAGGTGGCCGGCCAGCCCGTACAGGGTCCGTGGCCGCCCCATCAGGAGCGGCGGCCTGATCCCGAGGCGGAGTCGCTTCCTGTCGCCGTACCCGATCCGGAGAGCTCCGTCGGCTGACGGTGTGTCGAAAGGAGACTCACATCTACCCATCGCGCTTCCGCTACGAGGCCCCGCGCTCCCTCGACGAGGCGATCGGCCTGCTGACCGACGGAGGGGGCGAAGCCAAGGTGCTCGCCGGCGGGCAGAGCCTGGTCCCCATGCTCAAACTGCGGTTCGCGTCTCCCGAGATGCTGGTGGACATCAACAACATCCCCGGCTTGGGCTACCTCGAGGTCGACCCGGACGGCACCATCCGCGTCGGTGCCCTGTGCCGTCACGTCGACCTCGAACGCTCGCCGCTCCTGGCCTCCAAGCAACCGACGATGGCGGCTGCCGCGCCCCTCGTCGCCGACCCCATCGTGCGCAACCGCGGGACCCTCGTGGGCTCGCTGTGCCACGCCGACCCACAGGGCGATTGGGCCTCGGTGGTCACCGCGCTAGGCGGCCACGTCGTGGCCCACGGACCGACGGGACGGCGCCGGATCCCGGTGTCCGAGTTCGTCAGCGGGCCGTTCCAGACCGTGCTGGCGTTCGACGAGGTCGCCGTGGAGGCCGTCATTCCCGCCCCGAAGGGTGAACCCGCTGGTGGCTATCTCAAGCTCGAACGTCGCGTCGGTGACTTCGCCACCGTCGGTGTCGCCGTCGCCGTCGAGAGTTCTGGCGACTCGATCACCCGCGCCGGGATCGCCCTCACCGCAGTCGGCGGCTCGACCATCGATGCCGTCGAAGCCGCGCAGGCTCTGGTGGGTGGACCACTGACGGCCGCCAGCATCGAGCAGGCGGCCGAGCTGGCCGCGCAGGCTGCTCGGCCCCGCACCGATCACCGAGGCAGCGCGGAGTTCAAGCGGCACATCGTCCACACCTTCGTCGTGCGCATCCTCAGCCGCGTCACCGAGTCGGCGGAAAGGGCGGCCTGACGTGACCAGCCTGTACGAAGAGGTCGGTCCGGAGCCGGCGGCGGACGTTCCGCTGCGCCGGGTCACGATGATGCTCAACGGTGAGCGGCGGGCGGCCGACGTCGAGCCCCGCCTGCTCCTGGCCCACCTGCTCCGCCAGGGCTTCCACCTGACCGGCACCCACACGGGCTGTGACACGACGAACTGCGGCGTGTGCACCGTGCTGTTCGACGGGGTGGCGGTCAAGAGCTGCACCATGCTCGCGGTGCAGGCCGACGGCCACGAGATCACGACCGTCGAGGGCCTGGCCACGGCCAGCGAGCTGCATCCGATCCAGGAGGGCTTCAAGGACGAGCACGGGCTCCAGTGCGGGTTCTGTACCCCCGGGATGATGCTGGCCACGAAGGCCCTGCTCGACGAGAACCCCGATCCGACGGAGGACGAGGTGCGCTGGGCGCTCTCGGGGAACCTGTGCCGCTGCACCGGCTACCAGAACATCGTGAAGGCGGTGCTCTGGGCCGCCGAGAAGCTGCGAGCCCAGGCCGCAGGCTGACGACGGAGGAGATGGGCGAGATGGCGCAGGCGCTGGACGAGATCAAGATCGGCGGCATGGGGGCCAGCCGCAAGCGGGTCGAGGACAACCGGTTCATACGGGGAAAGGGCAACTACATCGACGACATCGTGCTGCCCGGCATGCTGCACATGGAGATCCTGCGCAGCCCGCTCGCACATGCTCGCATCCGCTCGATCGACGTGAGCAAGGCGTGGGACATTCCCGGCGTCCGGCTGGTCCTGACGGGCGAGATGATGGCCGCTCGCAACCTGGCGTGGATGCCGACGCTGTCCTACGACACCCAGGCCGTGCTGGCCACCGACAAGGTCCGGTTCCAGGGGCAGGAGGTCGCCTGCGTCATCGCCGACGATCCGTACATCGCCAAGGATGGCTGCGAGGCGATCGTGGTCGACTACGAACCGCTCCCCGTGATCGTCAACCCCGCTCAGGCGATGGCCGAGGGCGCGCCCCTGATCCGCGATGACAAGGAGAATCAGCACGACAACGTCGTCTACGACTGGGCGGTGGGCGACAGGGACGCCACCGACCGGGCGTTCGCGCAGGCCGACGTGGTGTCGAAGCTCGAGTTGCACTACCCCCGCTCACACCCCTCGCCGATGGAGTGCTGCGGATCGATCGCAGACTTCAATCGCGCCACGTCGAAGCTGACCGTCTACATGACCACGCAGGCGCCACACATCATCCGCGCCGCGGTGGCCCTGGTGGCGGAGCTGCCCGAGCACATAATCCGGATCATCTCCCCCGACCTCGGTGGTGGCTTCGGCAACAAGGTCCCCGTCTACCCCGGCTACGTCGCGTCGATCCTCGCCTCGATCCTCCTCGAGCGACCGGTGAAGTGGATCGAGGACAAGACCGGCAACCTGATCTCCACCGGATTCGCCCGTGACATCTACCTGCGCGGCGAGATGGCGCTGCGCAAGGACGGCAAGATCCTCGCCGTCCGGATGCACACCGACGCCGACCACGGCGCGTTCTTCTCGGATGCGCAGCCCAGCAAGTTCAAGATCGGGCTGATGCACTCGGCCTTCGCGTGCTACGACATCCCGGCCGCGCACCTGACCGCTCGCGGCATGTACACCAACAAGGCGCCCGGCGGTGTCGCGTACCGCTGCTCGTTCCGGGTCACTGAGGCCATGTACTTCCAGGAGCGCATGGTGCAGGCGGCCGCCGACGACCTCGGCCTGGACCAGGCGGCCTTCCGGCGCATGAACTTCGTGCGCGACGACGACTTCCCGCACCGCACCCCTTTCGGCTTCCTCACCGACTCCGGCCAGTACGGCAAGTGCCTGGACGTCGGGCTGGAGGCCGTCGGCTACCAGGACTTCCTGCAGCAGAAATCCGAGGCGAAGAAGAACGGCCGCCTTTTGGGCATCGGCATCTCGACGATGACCGAGCCGCTCGGCGCCGGCAACAGTCGGGAGTACGACATCCTCGGCATCAAGATGTTCGACTCCGCCGAGCTGCGGGTGCACATGACCGGCAAGGCCATCCTGCGCACGGGGGCCAAGTCGCAGGGACAGGGCCACGAGACGACGTGGGCGCAGATCGTGGCTCACGAGCTCGGCATCCCGGCCGAGGACATAACGGTCGAGGAGGGCGACACCGACACCGCACCGTTCGGCATGGGCACGTACGCCTCGCGCAGCACGCCCGTTGCCGGTGCCGCGGTGGCGATGGTCTCGCGCAAGGTCCGGGCCAAGGCCCGCAAGCTGGCCGCCCACCTGCTCGAGGTGTCTGAGGAGGACATCGAGTGGGAGCTGGGTCGGTTCTACGTGCGCAGCGCCCCCGACCGCGGCGTGACGATCCAGGAGTGCGCGATGGCGGCGTACAGCAACATGCCCGACGGCATGGAGCCCGGCTTGGAGAACCACGCCTACTACGACCCGCCCAACCTCACCTGGCCGTTCGCCTGCTACATCGCGACGGTCGAGGTCGATCCGCAGACCGGCGTGTGGGACGTCCTCAACGTCGTCGCCGTCGACGACTGCGGCGTGCGCATCAACCCGATGATCGTCGAAGGGCAGATCATGGGCGGGTTGACCGAGGCCTACGCGATGGCCAGCATGCAGTTCATCACCTTCGACGCCGACGGCAACTGCATCGGGTCCAACTACATGGACTACCTGCTGCCCACGGCCTGGGAGACACCCGGCTTCGAGCTCCACGAGGTCGTCACCCCCTGCCCCCACCATCCCATCGGCGCCAAGGGCGTCGGCGAATGCGCCACCGTCGGTGGACCGGCCGCGTTCGTCAACGCGGTGATGGATGCGATCAAGGACACCGGTGTCCGCAACATCGACATGCCGTTGCTGCCGGACCGGGTGTACGAGGCCCTCACCCAGCGGCACGACGTCTCGGGAGCCCCCCCGGTCAGGTCGGACGACTAGTGGACAGCTGGGACGTGGTCGAGCAGGCCAGCGAGCTGGCCCGTCGGGGCGAGGAGTTCGCGCTCGCCACCGTGGTCTGGCGGCAGGGGCCGTCGTCGGGACAGCTCGGCTCACGCGCCATCGTCACCGCGGCCGGGCAGGTCCATGGCTGGATCGGCGGAGCGTGCGCCGAGCCGGCGGTCATCAGCGAGGCACAGCGGGCGATCACCGACGGCGAACCGCGCTTGCTGCTGCTCGGGTCGGCCGAACGCTTCGGCGCCGCTCCCGAGGGGATGACGGTCATCCCGATCTCCTGCCAGAGCGAGGGAGCCATGGAGGTCTTCGTGGAGCCGGTACTGTCCAGCCCTCACCTGGTCGTCGTGGGACGCTCACCGATGGCCCACACGCTGAGCGACCTGGCGCGGGCACTCGGTTGGCGCTCCGACCTGATCGACGGCACGGACTTCTCCGCGGCCGAGGTCGGGACGCGCACCGTGGTCGTGGTGGCGACGCAGGGCCACGGCGACGAGGACGCGCTGGAGCAGGCGGTGAACGCCGCCCCGGCCCTCGTCGGTCTGGTCGCCTCCCGGAAACGCGGTGAGGCGGTGCTCGGCTACCTCGCCGAACGGGGTGTGCCGACGCACCTGCTCGACCGGGTTCGGGTGCCGGTCGGGCTCGATCTCGGCCACACGTCCCACCGGGAGATCGCCGTCGCCATCCTGGCCGAGCTGGTCCAGCTGCGAGCGTCGGGCGCTTTCGGGCGCGGCCAGCCGAGCGCGCCGGCTGCGGCTGCCACCGCGCTCGACCCCGTGTGCGGGATGACCGTCGTGGCCGACCGGACCAGCCGGCCGTTCGACCACGAGGGCGTGACGTACTACTTCTGCAGCGCCGGTTGCCGTTCCGTCTTCGAGAAGGATCCCGCTGCCCACCGGCCCAAGGAGACGCGGTGCTGATCAAGAACGACTTCGAGGTCGCCGAGCCGGTCGACCGGGTGTGGCGATTCTTCGACGACATCCCCCAGGTGGCCGCCTGCCTGCCCGGGGCCGAGCTGACCGAAGACCTCGGTGACGACAAGTACCGCGGCAAGGTCGCCATCCGCATGGGCCCGGTCAAGCTGCAGTTCGCCGGGACGGCCGAGATCAAGGAGCGCGACCACGAGGCCAGGCGCATCGTGGTGGACGCCGCCGGAGCAGACGAGAAAGGTCGTGGCCAAGCGGCGAT
Organism: Acidimicrobiales bacterium; assembly: GCA_035719525.1. Lineage (GTDB taxonomy): Bacteria > Actinomycetota > Acidimicrobiia > Acidimicrobiales > Ilumatobacteraceae > DASTFY01. The sequence goes on along the minus strand of DASTFY010000122.1, from coordinate 137 downwards.
GCTGGTGACCGCGACGCTCGGATCCACGGCCCGCGGCACCAAGGTCGAGGTCGCCCAGGACCTGCAGCTCTCCGGCGCGGCAGCTCAGTACGGCCGCGGGATGATCGCCGACGTCAGCACGGTGCTGATGCGCGACT
>DASTFY010000121.1:0-5302 GCA_035719525.1 Acidimicrobiales bacterium | reverse complement strand
CTGCAGCGCGAGCTTGTCGCGGCGCAGGTCGATGCCCTGCTCCTTCTGGAATTCGTCCGCGAGGTAGCCGACGAGGCGCATGTCGAAGTCTTCACCGCCGAGGAACGTGTCGCCGTTGGTGGACTTCACCTCGAACACGCCGTCGCCGATCTCCAGGATCGACACGTCGAAGGTGCCGCCGCCGAGGTCGAACACCAGCACCGTTTCGTCCGTGCTGTCCTTGTCGAGCCCGTACGCGAGGGCGGCTGCCGTCGGCTCGTTGATGATGCGCAGGACCTCGAGACCGGCGATCTGGCCCGCCTCCTTGGTGGCGGTGCGCTGGGCGTCGTCGAAGTAGGCGGGAACGGTGATGACGGCCTGGGTCACGGTGTCGCCCAGGTAGGACTCGGCGTCGCGCTTCAGCTTCTGGAGGATTCGGGCCGCGATCTCCTGGGGCGTGTACTGCTTGCCGTCGATGTCCGGGCTCTTCCAGGCCTCGCCCATGTGGCGCTTGATCGACCGGAAGGTCCGCTCCGGGTTGGTGATGGCCTGGCGCTTTGCCACCTCACCGACGAGGACCTCGCCCGCCTTCGAGAAGGCAACGACGGACGGCGTGGTCCGCGCCCCCTCTGCATTGGGGATGACGACGGGCTCGCCGGCCTCGAGGAACGAGACGACGGAGTTGGTGGTACCGAGGTCGATGCCGACGGCCTTGGGCATGGGTGGATCTCCTGAGCGAAGCGGTGACGGGTTGGTGTCACGACAATCTTAGCCCCTCGACCCCGCCATTGCCAACACCCGTAGCCGAAAACTTGAGCGCTTACGACTCAATTGCGATGACTGCCGAATCGTACCGCTTCGTCGGCCGCCACGGGTCAGCCGAGGCGGAGGGTGGCTCTGGCGGTACCGGCCCGCTGGTGGCGGGCCTCGATCACGACCTCGGTCTCGGTCGGGGCCCGTACCGTCCAGGCCGTGAGGACCCGGTCGGGCGTGCCGTCGTTGCGCTCGCCGCCGTTGAGCTCGAAGGACCGGCGCCCGCCGAGCTGGCCGAGCTCCCGCCGGGCCGGGGGGTCCAGCAACTCGGCCGATGGGGGCAGGATCAGCTCGGCCACGAGGGGCAGCACCAGGTTGTTCGCCCTGGCCCGCTCCGTCACCGTCGTGGGCAGCCAGCCGGTGTTGGCCAGCCCTGCCCGCACCCGCCACGTGCCCTCGCCGACCGCGGCCGCATCGGCCAGGCCGATCTCGAGGCAGGGCGCGGCCAACGCCTGGAACACGGCGAAGTCGGCATGGGGCCCGACCTCGGCTGCCAGTCGCCCGGCGGGCGGGTTGGCCCACGAGGTCAGCTCGTTCCACCCCCCGAGCTCCACGGGGCCGAGTTGCGGGTGCTCGAACGGGTACCAGTCGATGAAGGCCTCGCCCGGGTGGTGCACATCGGCCCAACGGAGCACGGCCAGCTCCTGCTCTGCGCTGGGTCCAGTGACCCAGATGTCGGTCGCGGCGCGCTCGCCGGTCGCGGCGGCGATGACATCCCAGAACTCCGTGGTCCAGCTGTAGACGCCGAGGTGCTCGTAGGCCCAGTCGTCCGCCGCGCCCGACATCACCTTGGACGGATCCCAGGTGAATTCCTCGAAGAGGGAGTGGACCGGATAGGTGGTGAGCTCGGTGCCCCGTGTCCCCAGGTGCTTCCACGTCCAGACGTCGACCGGCGGCAGGTCCTTGTCGGGCCGGCTCGACGACGGACGCAGGAGCACGCCTCCGCAGGTGTGGAAGGCGTTGTACCCGCAGACGTTGGGCCGCTCGATGAGGGCCGACATCAGTGCCCGGACCTCGGGCTCAGAGCCGGGGTAGTCCCCCGGACCGGGCACCTCGGTCCCCCAGCCGGCCGGGAAGTTCCGGTTCAGGTCGAGGCCTTCGGGCGGTCCCGGCGTCGCCACCGTGAAGCCGTCGTGATCCACCACCGTGCCCTCCGCCAGGACCCGGAAGCAGCCGTCACCCCCGCCGTCGTCGGGCCGGCGCCGCACCAGCAGGCGGGGCTCGTCCGGATGTGGGCGCCACGCCCCGTCGGGGTCGGGCAACCGCATGGTGAGCAGTCGGCCGTCGCCATCCACGTCCTCCTCGCGCAACCCGGGGGCCTCGTGCCCGTCTCCCCAGGGCCAGCGCCGGACGCTGGAGCGCAAGAACCGGGGCCGGTCGGCGAGCACGAGTTCGGCACCGTCCGGGTTGAGCCTGGGCACCACATAGAACGTCCGCGTCCGCAGCGCCCTCGTCACCCGCTCATCGACGCCATGAGCCGAAACGAGGCGGTCGATCAGGTGGAGCGCGGCCACGCTGCCGGTGAGCTCGACGGCGTGGATGTTGGCGTCCACCCAATGCGCCGGCTTGCCATGGTGGGGTCCGGTCGACGTGTCGGTCACGGTGGCCAGCCAGATCTCCCGATCCTTGTGGGACCGACCGATGCTGCTGAGCTCGATCAGATCGGGGCTCGCCGCGGCGAGCGCGTGGAGCTCGGCGGTGAGCTCGTCGTAGCGGAGGAACCGGTCCAGCGTGGGCACGGACGACGACGGTAGCCAGACCGGACCCGGCCGGCCACGGGGCGAGGCGCCACGGGCGACCGCCTACCATCGTCGCCATGGCGAGCGTCGTCGTCCTGCGCCACGGCGAGAGCACCTGGAACCGTCTCAACCTGTTCACGGGCTGGCACGACGTCCCCTTGAGCGAGGCCGGCGAGGCGGAGGCCCGTCGCGCCGGTGAGGTCCTCGGGGAGGCCGGCCTGTGGTTCGACGTGGTCCACACCTCGCTGCTCATCCGAGCGGTTGACACCGCCAACCTGGCGCTGGCGGTCCTCGGCCAGCCCTGGCTGCCCGTGGAGCGGTCCTGGCGCCTGAACGAGCGTCACTACGGGGCGCTCCAGGGCTTGAACAAGCGCGAGACGATGGAGCGTCACGGCGCGGTGCAGACCAAGCTCTGGCGCCGCTCGTACGACGTGCCTCCACCCGCGGTGGCCCTGGATGACCCTGAACACCCGCGCCGCGACCGCCGATACCAGCGACTACCTCCCGACGTGCTCCCGGACACCGAGTGCCTGAAGGACGTGGTGGCCCGGGTGCTGCCCTACTGGCACGACGCCATCGTGCCCCAGCTCAGGGCCGGCCTGACGCCCCTCGTCGTCGCCCACGGCAACTCGCTGCGGGCGCTGGCCAAGCACCTGGAAGGAATCTCGGATACGGAGATCGCCGAGTTCAACATCCCCACCGGAGTGCCCCGGTTGTACGAACTGGACGACAACCTCACCCTTTCGGGTGCCCGATATCTGGGCGATCTCGAGGCGGCCGCCGCCGCGGCAGCGGCAGTCGCGCAGCAAGCGGGCGCGTGACCACGGCGAGTCCTGCCGGCCGGGAAATGCACCCGTTGCCTGCCGATCCCGACGGCCCGGGCTGCCCGTCACCGCCGACCCTCGTTATCGTCCTCGGAGAGAGCGATCCGTCGCGCCGATCCTGGGCCTCGCGCGAACGCTGAGGCCGACGCCGACCTGAGTAGAAAGGGGAGGACGAGCGTGAGCCAATTGGACCACACCGACCCACCCTGCCAAGAAGAGGAAGCGGGCGGCTTCCCTGTTCCGGCGTCGAGCGTCGGCATCGACGACCTGGTCGCCTCCCCGGACGACGTCAAGCTGGTGGCCCCGAGCGGCCGCAAGAGCCGCCTGCGCGAGATGCTGGTGGGAATCGACGCGCTGGCACTCGCCGCGGCGTGGACGCTGGCCCTCTTCGTGCTGGGCCGAGCGAACCGCGAGACCAGCCAGGGCTTGCTGGTCGTCCTTGGGACGACCGCCCTCGGGCTGTGGTTGCTCAGCGTGCAGGAGCTGTACCTGGCACGGGTCTCGGCCATCCGGTCCGTGGAGCTGTCGCGCCTGACCCGGGCCGCGGTTCTGGCGGCAGTCGGGGAGATCCTGCTCGCCCGCATCTTCCACGTCCCCGCCCGTCTGACGGAGGCGTTGGTCGGGGCCGCCCTCAGCCTCGTGTTCCTCGTCACCGGCCGCAGTGTGTTCCGGGCCTATCTGGCCCAAGCTCGGCGGAACGGCCGCTATTGCCGGCACGTGGTGATCATCGGCGTCAGTGCGGAAGCATCGGACATCGTCGAGCTCATCGCCACCCACCCCGAGTCCGGTTTTCGGGTGGACGGCGTGGTCGGCGACCGCAGCGCCGCCCTCGCCAGCGGGCTGGCGGCGTCGTGGCTCGGGCCGGTCGAGGACACCTTCGATTTGCTGGAGAAGCACCGCGCCGGCGGCGTGATCGTCGTGGCGGGCGCCATCCCCGGCCAACAGCTCAACGGGCTGGTCCGCGGCCTCCAGGAGCGCAACATCCACATCCAGCTCTCGAGCGGCCTACGAGGCATCGACTTCCGCCGCCTTCGGGCCAACCCGATCGCCTACGAGCCGCTGTTCTATCTGGAGGCTCCGGTCCTCGCCCGGCGCCAGATCGCCCTCAAGCGGGTGCTCGACCTCGTCCTCGGCGTCCTGGGGCTCATCATCGCCTCGCCGATCTTCGTGATGGTGTGGATCGGCATCAAGGTGGAGGATCGGGGCCCGCTGTTCTTCAAGCAGGTCCGCATCGGCCGGAAGGGCCGACCCTTCACGGTCTACAAGTTCCGCACGATGGTGGTCGATGCCGAGGCGCGGCTGAAGGAGCTGGAGGAGGCCAACGAGCGTCGAGGCCCGCTGTTCAAGATGACCCGCGACCCCCGCATCACCCGGATCGGCAAGTTCCTCCGTGACTCCAGCCTCGACGAGTTGCCGCAGCTCATCAACGTCGTGCGAGGCCAGATGAGCCTGGTCGGCCCCCGGCCGGCGCTGCCCTCGGAGGTGGCGCAGTTCGACGTCGAGTTGCGCGATCGCCTCAAGGTGAAGCCCGGCCTCACCGGTCTGTGGCAGGTCGAGGCGAGGGACAACCCCTCCTTCGACGCCTACCGGCGGCTCGACCTCTACTACGTGGAGAACTGGTCCGTCTCGCTCGACCTCATCATCATGCTCGCCACGGTCGAGCACGTCATCGCTCGCCTGGTCTCCTCGGTCTTCGGCCACGCCGCCAACGCCGAGCGCGCCTCCATCCCCACCAGCTGAGTCTTCGTCGCCGGCCTCCGCTGCGGTTTGGCCGGCTCCTACTCGCTTCGCTCGGCAATGCGTCGGGCTTCGTTGCGGTGCGCCGGCCAAGCCGGACGCACCGGTCTCCATCTTCGTCGTCTTCGTCGACGATCTCCGCGTTCAGCGCGGAAAACCTCGACACAAGCGTGCCGGGGAGCCCGGTCTGCAGGCCAGCGCCCGGGCGTG
>DASTFY010000120.1:0-21656 GCA_035719525.1 Acidimicrobiales bacterium | reverse complement strand
TCGGGCTGTCGCTCGACCACGGCGGTCACCTCACCCACGGCTCCCCGGTCAATGCCAGCGGGATGCTCTACGACTTCATCTCCTACAAGCTCAGCCCCAGCGACGAGCGGATCGATCTGGACCAGGTGCGCGACCTGGCCCGGGCGCACCGACCCAAGATGATCGTGGCCGGTGCGACGGCCTATCCCCGCCGCATCGAGGCCGAGCCGTTTCGGGCCATCGCCGACGAGGTCGATGCGCTGCTCCTGTTCGACATCGCCCACATCGCCGGCCTCATCGTCGGCGGGGCCCATCCCAGCCCGGTCGGTATCGCCGACGTGGTCACCCTCACCACGCACAAGACGCTGCGCGGGCCCCGCGGCGGCGCCATCCTCGCCTCGGCCGAGCTCGGGCCGAGGATCGACAAGGCCATCTTTCCCGGCCTCCAGGGTGGGCCGCTGGAGCACGTCATCGCCGCGAAAGCGGTGGCGTTCAGGGAGGCCATGCACCCGGCGTTCCGCGACTACGCGCACCAGATCGTGGCCAACGCGGCCGCGCTGGCAGAGGGTCTGGCCGGTCAGGGGTTCCGGCTCGTCTCGGGGGGCACCGACAACCACCTGATGCTGGTCGATCTCCGCGCCTTCGACGCCGAGCTCACCGGTAAGGAGGCGCAGGCCGTCCTCGATCAGGCCGGCATCACGCTGAACAAGAACACCATCCCCGACGATCCTCGTTCGCCCTTCGTCACGAGCGGCGTCCGCATCGGAACGCCCGCCGTCACCACGCAGGGCATGAAGCAGCCCGAGATGGCGATGATCGCCGAGCTGATCGCCAGGGCACTGCGCCACCGCGGCGACCCCGCTGAGCTGGCGGCCGTCCGGGAGGACGTGGCCGTGCTCTGCGGCAAGTTCACGCCCTACACCCACTGAGGTCGCTCCGGGGTGCCCGATCTCGCCGGCTACGCGTTCGTGGGCTTCGTGGCCGCGCTCGTCACGATGCTGTCGACGCCGATCGTGCGGCGGGTGGCCATCCGATTCGGCTGGGTCGTCCCTCCCGACGACCGACGGGTGCATGCCCAGCCCACTCCGGCCATCGGTGGCGTGGCGATGTTCCTCGGCCTCGGCGCGGCGATGGCGGTGGCGTGGCAGATGGACCGCTTCTCCACGCTGTTCATCGGTAACTCCGAGATGCTCGGCGTCATGCTCGGGGCGTCGGTCATCTTCGCCGTCGGGCTCCTCGACGACCTGCACCCGATCTCCGCCCCGGCCAAGGTCACCGGGATCGTGGTGGCCGGCGCCATCCTCGCCTGGTTCGGCGTCACCATGTTCTACTTCCGGGTGCCGTTCTCGGACGTGTACTCGATCGGGGCGGACTGGGTTCCGCTGGTCACCGTGATCTGGCTGCTCCTGATGGCCAACGCCGTCAACCTGATCGACGGGCTCGACGGCCTGGCAGCCGGCATCGTGGCCATCGCGTCCGGCACGTTCTTTCTGTACAGCCAGCAACTCAACGACGCCGGCCGCCTCGAGCCGCCCAACATCGGCCCGCTGCTGGCGGTCATCACCCTCGGCATGTGCGTGGGCTTCCTGCCCCACAACTTCAACCCGGCCCGCATCTTCATGGGTGATTGCGGGTCGCTGCTCCTGGGCCTGATGATGGCCGCCTCGACCAGTGTGGTCGGCGGCCGGTCGGACCCGAACGAGACCTTCAGCGGCCAGACCTACTTCTTCCTCGCACCACTGGCCATCCCCCTGGTGATCCTGGGCGTGCCCATCGTCGACGCCGTGTTCGCGGTGATCCGCCGCGCCGCGGGGCGGTCCGGGGTCACCGTGGCCGACAAGAACCACCTCCATCACCGGCTCATGCGCCTGGGCCACGGTCAGCGCCGCAGCGTCTTGATCCTCTGGCTGTGGACGGCGCTGCTGTCCGGCCTGGTCCTCTACCCGACCTACACCGGGGAAGGCGACGCCTTTGTACCGCTCGGCGTCGCCGCCCTCGCCCTCATCCTCTACACCGTGCTCCACCCCGAGGTGCGCCGCACCCGCGACGACCTCGGCGGCTGACCGGAGGCGGTCGTCACTCCGCCCTCAGTGCGCGGGCGGGCGGAGTGCGGGCGACGCGACGTGCGGGCACCAGCGCCAGCAGGGCGAGGACGACGCAGGTGGCGACCGTCGCCAAGAAGATGGCCGTCCACGGGACCTCGACCGTGACGACTACCCCCAGCGTCCTCGCCAGGCCGCGCCAGAGCGCTCTTCCAGCCACCACGCCGAGAGGGATGCCGATGGCGGCGCCAACGAGGGCGAGCGCACCCGCCTGCACCGAGATCGCCTGGTACACGCCACGCCGCGCCAGTCCCATGGAGCGGAGCACGGCCAGGTCACCGCGCCTCCTCCGCGTCGTCGTCACGACGGCGTGCCCGGTGGCCACGACACCGACCGTCACGAGGAAGGCGGTCAACACCCAGGGGAACGCCTCGATCTCCCGCAGCCGGGCCAGCTCGACGGGCTCCTCGACCGCGTCCGGAGCAACGCCCAACTCGTCGGCCAGCCGCTGGCCGAAAGCGGCGACATCCACCCCGTCGGCGACGGACACGACGGCCGTGGCGTCCGTCTCTCCCGCCGGTCCCAGCTCGTTGAGCTGGTCCAGTGGCATGGCCGCGCCCCATCCCGCCTCGGGGACGTCGATGACTCCCGCGAACACCGCTTGTCCGACCACCCGCAGTTCGCGCTCCTCTCGTGCGCCGGCGGCCATCACCGTGTCGCCGAGCTCAACGCCTAGGTCCTCCATGGTGCGCGCGGCCAGCACGACCTCCCCGAGCTCGGCCGCTCTGCCGCGCACGATCAGCAGGGGAAGCTCGCCCTTCAGCGAGGTGATGCCGCGGGTCACGAGCGGTCGCCCATCGAAGGAGACGGGGGTGGCGGTCACCAGGCCCAGGGAGGCGACGGCCGGATCGTCCACGAGCATGTCGGCCGCGCCCGCCTCGATCGTGTAGTCCCACGTCCAGCCGAAGGCCGCCGGGGTCGTGAAGAGATGATCCACGCTCGACCCGAGCACGAGCGCGCCGACGCCCGCCACCGAAGCCAACGCCATACCTGCGATCGCGCCACGATTCGCACCGCGCCCGGCGGTGCGGCCGGAGCCGAACGCCAGGTCGAGCCCGCACACTGCTCCGACGGGCACGTTCGATGGCGCAAGGCGAGGCTTCAACCGTTGGCGGCCCGAGCGAGCCTCCGACCGGATCCGCCGCGCGCTGCGGGTGGCGGCGAGAGCGATGAGCCCGAGCAGGAGAGCGGCCGTTGTCGCGGCACCGGCGACGACCAGCGGCGCGTCGACGTGGATTCCTGGATGGGGCTCTGCCCGGCGGGCCAGCCCGAAGGGCATGAACGCCGACGAGAGAACGGCGACGGCGACGGTGATCACGCCGGCCGCGACCGCGGCGGGTCCCAGGGCCGTCGTCGTGGCGCGGGCCTGCTCGGTACCGGTCATCCCCAGGGCCCGCAGGAGCGCCGTCTCCTCGGCGACCGTCGCGACGGTTCGCAGGACGAGCAGAGCCACCGCCACGAGCCCACCGACGACCACGGCCGCGGCGAGTGCGAGCAGCGCCGCGGCCACGAAATCCAGCGTCGTCATGAGAGGACCGCCCGCCTGGGCGCCAGCGTCCTCGAACGCGGCCGCCGGACCGACGATCTGCCGCACGGCATCCGCGACGGCGGCTTCTTCGGCTGGGCTCGGATCGTCGCCGAGATCGACGGCGACGAAGCGGAACCCGAACTCGCCGACTCGTCCCTGGTAGGCCTGCCAGACGCCGAAGGGCAGGGCGGTGAGGAAGGAGAGGGGGTCGTCGCTGCTGAGGTCAGCCGGATGGCGGCTGATCCCGACCACCTTCAGCGCGATCGCCGGTCCCAGGAAGGTCAGCTCTTCCGCCTCCGAAGGTTCGCTCTCCTGCCACTCGGCGAGCTGCTCCGGAGACCAGGAGTTGAAGCGCGCCTCGTCACCGACATCGACACCGAGCGCCCTGGCCGCCGCCTCACCGAGCACGATCTCGTCGTGGGCCGCAGGATCGACGGCGCGGCCCCGCACGATCCGGGCGACGTCCAAATCGGTGCCCCACCGGCCGTCCAGCGATGCGGTGAGGTTGATGAACTTGCCGTTGTCCGGGAACATGGCCAGGCCCGAGAGCAGTGACGCACCTCGCACGCCTGGGATGGCGCGGATCTGCTCGGTCTGCTCCAGCGTGAGCGTCGGGTCGGTGACCATGGCGTCGAGCAGGCGTGACTCGCTGATGAAGCGTTCGGCCGCGGTCCGGGTGCGGTCCGCACCGTCGAGCAGCCCGGTGGCGAGGCCGCCCGCCGCCCCGGCGAGCAGGGCGATCACGAGCATCGAGCCCACCAGGTTCCGCCGGAGGGACTTCACCACGAGACTTGCAGCCGCCATACGAAGCATTCTGCGGTTCTCCGGTCTCATCATCGAGGGTGGAGCCCTCCCCGCCGATCGGGTGCCAGCCCCCCTCGCCCGGCCGGGGCGCACTAGAGGAGAGCGACGACCTGGGCGGCCAGTGCGGTCGGAGCGGCCGACGTGGTGGCCAGCACCAGGTCGGGCGCCAGCGGCGGCTCGTACGGGTCGTCGATGCCGGTGAACCCGGTCAGCTCGCCGGCGCGCGCCTTCGCATAGAGGCCCTTCGGGTCGCGCTGTTCGCACTCTTCGATGGGCGTGTCGACGAACACCTCGACGAAGCGCAGGCCTGCCGTCTGGTGGATCTCACGGACGCGGTCCCGCCCGTCCCGGTACGGCGAGATCACCGGGACCAGCGCCACCACACCGGCGTCGGCCATCAGCCGGGCGACCTCTCCCACCCGGCGCACGTTCTCCTCCCGACTGGCCCGGTCGAAGCCGAGGTCGCCGTTGAGGCCGAAGCGCAGGTTGTCGCCGTCGAGCACGTAGGCGGCCCGGCCGGCTTCCGCCAGCAGCCGCGCCACCTCGTTCGAGATCGTCGACTTGCCCGATCCCGAGAGGCCGGTGAACCAAACGGTGACGCCTCCCAGCCGCGTTGCCGCCCAGCGGTCCTCGCGGGCCACGGCCGTCGGATGCCAGACGATGTCTCGCCCGACGCCTGGGCGGGGCAACTCTCGCCCGACGCCTGGGCGGGGCAACTCTCGCCCGACGCCTGGGCGGGGCAACTCTCGCCCGACGCCTGGGCGGGGCCCTGGCGTCACGCTCGACGTCATTGCCGTCACGGGATGTTGGAGGCCTCGCCGAGGATCATGCCCCCGGCCACCGTCTCGTTCGTCGCTTCGTCGATCAGGATGAAGCTGCCCGTGTGACGGTTGCGTCGGTAGTCGTCGAAGAACAGCGGCGACGTCGTGCGCAGCGTGACCCGGCCGATGTCGTTCATGGCCAGCCGTCCGGACTCCTCGTCCCGGTGGAGGGTGTTGACGTCGAGGCGGTAGCTGAGCTCACGCACCATGCAGCGGGTGCTGCGGGTGGTGTGCTTGATGGTGTAGGTGCCCCGCGGCGACAGCGGTCGCTCGCTGAACCAGCAGACCATGGCCTCGAGATCCTGGCTGACCGTCGGCGCGTTGTGGGGCCGGCAGATCATGTCGCCCCGGCTGATGTCGATCTCGTCGGCCAGGCGGATGGTGACGCTCATCGGCGAGGAGGCCTCGTCGATGGGCCCGCCGAACTGGTCGACGGAGGACACGGTGGTCGTGAACCCCGTCGGCAGCACGAGCACCTCGTCGCCGGCCCGGAACTGCCCGCCGGCCACCTGCCCGGCGTAGCCGCGGTAGTCGTGGTGGTCGTTCGACATCGGACGGATGACGAACTGGACCGGGAAGCGGGGGTCGATCAGGTTGCGGTCCGACCCGATGTACAGGTTCTCCAGGTGCCACAGCAGCGTCGGCCCGCCGTACCAGGGCGTGTTGGCCGAGTGCTCGATGACGTTGTCCCCCAGCAGGGCCGAGATCGGGATGAACGTCAGGTCGGCGAACTCCAGCTTGCCGGCGAAGTCGGTGAACTCGGCCCGGATCTCTTCGAACACCTTCTCGTCGAAGTCGACCAGGTCCATCTTGTTGACGCACACCGCCAGGTGCTTCACCTGGAGGAGCGAGGCGATCACCGCGTGACGCCGGCTCTGCTCAGTCATGCCCTTGCGGGCGTCGACCAGCACCAGGGCCAGGTCGGCGGTGGAGGCGCCGGTCACCATGTTCCGCGTGTACTGCACGTGGCCGGGGGTGTCGGCGATGATGAACTTGCGCTTGGGCGTGGCGAAGTAGCGGTAGGCCACATCGATCGTGATGCCCTGCTCCCGCTCGGCCCGCAGGCCGTCGGTGAGGAGCGCGAGGTTGGTGTAGTCGAACCCCTTGTCCCGGCTGGTCCGCTCGACGGCCTCCAGCTGGTCCTCGAAGATCTGCTTGGAATCGAGCAACAAGCGCCCGATCAGGGTGGACTTGCCGTCATCCACGGAGCCCGCCGTGGCGAATCGCAACATCTCCATCACTACAAATCCTTGGGGGTCGAAGCGTCGGTGAGGGTGGGAGCTTGCGAGGGACCGCTGGGGTCCCCGCCGGAAGCTCCGCTTCCGGTGGGGTTCATTAGAAGTAGCCCTCCTTCTTGCGGTCTTCCATGGCGGCTTCCGCGAACTTGTCGTCCGCTCTGGTCGCGCCCCGCTCCGTGATGCGGCTGGCGGCGACTTCCATGATCACGTCGTCGACGTTGGCGGCCGCGGACTCCACGGCGCCGGTGCAGCTGGCGTCGCCGACGGTGCGGAAGCGCACCGTCCGGTTCTCGACCACCTCGCCCTCCATAACGGTGACGAAGGGCGTGACGGCCAGGAACATCCCGTCGCGCTGGAACACCTCGCGCTGGTGCGCGTAGTAGATGGAGGGCAGCTCGATCTCCTCGACCTTGATGTACTGCCACACGTCGAGCTCGGTCCAGTTGCTGATGGGGAACACGCGAATGTGCTCGCCCTTGCGGTGCCGGCCGTTGTAGAGGCCCCACAACTCCGGCCGCTGGTTCTTCGGGTCCCACTGCCCGAACTCGTCGCGGAAGGAGTACACCCGCTCTTTGGCGCGGGCCTTGTCCTCGTCCCGGCGGCCGCCGCCGAACACGGCGTCGAACTCATGCTGCTCGATGGTGTCGAGCAGGGTCACGCTCTGCAGACGGTTGCGGCTGGCCTTCGGACCCTTCTCCTCGACGACCCGACCGGAATCGATCGATTCCTGGACCGAGCCGACCACCAGGCGGACGCCGAGCTCGGTCACGCGGCGGTCCCGGTAGGCGATGACCTCGGGGAAGTTGTGGCCGGTGTCCACGTGCATCAGCGGGAAGGGGATACGCCCCGGCCAGAACGCCTTCTCGGCGATGCGGGCCATGACGATGGAGTCCTTTCCACCGCTGAACAGCAGGCAGGGCCGCTCGAACTCGGCTGCCACCTCCCGCATGATGTGGATCGACTCGTCCTCGAGGGCGTTCAGGTGGCTCCGGTAAGCCGTCGGCATCGGCGACCTCGTCTCGTAGGGGGCGTCGGTGATCGTCATGATGACGGAGTTGGGGAGTAGGCGGAGGCAAACACGGCGGCCATCCTGCACCACGCTCCGTGGCGAACCACCAGTGAGGGGCCGAAACCCCACCGATCCGGTCGGACAGGCGGTCATTCGCCGAACTGCGTGGCGGTTTCCTCACCGAGCGTGCGATCTGGGCCCTTCCCTGACCCCTCTCGGTGATCGCGAGGCGCTGAAGTGCAATTCGCCCTGGGTGGTGCCGTTAGGACTGGCGCAGCGAAGGAAGCGGTCCGTTCTCCCGGCTCCTAGGACAGGCGGACTGGAGTGGATCGTTTCGTTCGACGTACCAACCCGGTTCACCACATCCATGTTCACATCAGCCGGACTCGAGAGCACCTCGGGCCGGGCACTACGGGAGGATCCCCCACCATGCGAATGAAGTCCCGACTGCTGCTGCCCGCCGGTGTGGCGGCTGCAGCCCTCATCGGAACGGCCTGCGTGCCACCCCCGACCCCGCCTGGAGGCGGTGGGCCGACGACGCCGGCGCCCACCAACCCACCGCCGGTAGGAACCACATCCTGCGCCCCGGCGAGCTCTGCGGCTGCCGGACCGGATGGCGCGGACCCGATCGCTTCGTGGGGCGTCGACGGATCGGCGAAGGCGACCGTCGTGATCGGCAACGTCGTCTACGTCGGAGGCACGTTCAACAACGCCGTGTCCCCGACCGGTGTCACCGCCCCCCGCACCAACCTGGCCGCGTTCTGCCTGGCGGACGGCAACCTGCTGTCCAGCTTCTCGGCCAACTTCGGCGGCGGACCGGTCAACGCCCTCGCCACGGACGGTGCGAGCCTGTTCGTGGGCGGCAACTTCACTACGCTCAACGGCGCGGCCTCGAACCGCCTCGTGAAGCTCAACGCCGGCACTGGCGTCCGGGACACCAGCTTCAGCCCTGATCCGATTCCGGCCCCCAGGGCCACCCCGCCGGCCAACCCACCCGAAGGCGTGCTCGACCTGGCCTTCTCCGGGTCCACCGGCGTGCTCTACGCCGGGGGCGACTTCGGCAAGATCGGCACCGGCGGCGGTCTCATGCAGTCGACCAAGGTCGACAACGCAGCCGGCTTCAGCGCCAACGGCTCGCTGACGGCGTTCCGTGGTGGTACCGACAAGCTGGTCGAGTCCATCGCCGTCAGTCCTGACGGCTCGACCGTCTTCCTCGGTGGCAACTTCACCACGGTGCACGGCGTGAACCGGGGTCAGATGGCCCGGGTCACGGCCACCGCGGCGGATGCCGCCGGTGTCCAGTCCCCGAACTACGGGATCGGGGCGAAGGTCCTCGACATCGCGGCCACCAGCAGCAACGACGTTGTTGCCGCGGTGGGCGGTGCCCTCGGCGGCGGGACCGGAGGTCGCCGGCTGGTGTCCTTCAGCGGTGCGACCCAGGGTCTCAACGACGTCAATCCGCAGGGCGACGTCCAGGCTGTCGAGCTGATCGGCGGGACAGCCTACTTCGGCATGCAGAGGGGTTACGGCGCCAACAACGGCCCCAACCTGGTCGGGGTGCCGACATCGGGTGGGGCGGTCACCTTCAGCGCCACGGCGGCCATCGCGGCCCCGACGGTGCAGGGCGTGATGGACCTGGCGGTCTCCCAGGGCGGTGCGCGCCTCGTCGCCGTCGGTGACTTCACGTCGGTCGGGACGACCGGCAGCCTCCACGGTCTGGCCATCTTCGCCTGACCTGAACGCGGTTTCACCACGTTCCGTGGTGAACGGGCTGGTGACCTGCCGGCAACGGCGCCGGCAGGAAGCCAGTCCTGGCATACGCAGTGCAGTCCTTACCCCGTGACTCGGGCCGGTCGGCCCGAGTCACCTCGCGGCAGATGAGAGAGGAACACCCATCATGGGCTTGAAGGCTCGAGTGCTGGTTCCCGCCGGTGCGCTGGCTGCCACCTTGTTGGCAACAGCCTGCGTCCCGCCGCCGGTGGATCCCGGCACGACCACCACGACGGGTGCGACCACCCCGACCCCGACCACGACGGGGAGCTCGGTGCCGCCGCCACCGACGTGCCCGAACGTCAATGACGACGCCACACCCGGCCCCAACAGCCAGAACCCGAAGTCGTCATGGGGTGTGAACGGCGCTGGATACGCCGCCGTCATCATCGACGACGTGGTCTACGTGGGCGGCACGTTCGGCCAGGCGTTCTCGCCCAACGGCGGGCAGACCCAGCCTCGCGCCAACCTGGCCGCCTTCTGCCTGGCCAACGGCAGCCTGCTCAGCACGTTCGTGGCCAACACGAACGGTCAGGTCTGGGCGCTCACAACCGACGGCACCAGCCTGTTCGCCGGCGGCAACTTCACGACCGTGAACGGTGGAGCCGCGAATCGGCTCGTCAAGCTGAACCCCGCAACCGGGCAGGTCGACACCACCTTCAATCCCCCCGCGATC
Organism: Acidimicrobiales bacterium; assembly: GCA_035719525.1. Classification (GTDB taxonomy): domain Bacteria; phylum Actinomycetota; class Acidimicrobiia; order Acidimicrobiales; family Ilumatobacteraceae; genus DASTFY01. The sequence goes on along the minus strand of DASTFY010000120.1, from coordinate 11,729 downwards.
CCCGACGTCGTCTACGCGCTGGGCTACCGGTCAGCCAACGCCAGCGTCTACGCCGGTGGCGACTTCTCCATCGCCGGCAGCCAGGGCAAGAAGGGTGCCAGCTTCCACAAGGACACCGGTGCTGTCACCGGCTGGAACCCCAACGCCGACGGACGGATCGAATCCCTCGAGATAAGCCCCGATCAGTCCACGGTGTTCATCGGCGGCAGCTTCGACAACGTCGGCGGATCGCCTCACAACGCACTTGCCCAGACCGACGCGTCGAGTGGCGCAGCCGCGCCAATTGTCTACAGCCGCGCCAGCATGCCTGGCTCCGGACTCATCCAGGGCCGGATCTTCTCCATTGCGGTCGGCGGCCCCACCAACGCCACCCCGTATGTGGCCATCGGGCCGGCCAAGCCCGGCGGGACGAACGGCGGCAACAAGTTCGCCTCGTACGACCCGGCGACCGGCAATGCGACATGGGAGCAGAACGGCCCGGACGGGGATGGGCAGGCCATCGAGCTGATCAACGGCACGCTGTTTGGTGGATTCCACGGCGGCTGGAACGGAAACGCGGCCAAGCGGATCACCGGCCTCAACATCGCCAACGGCGCCCCCACCCCCTTCCAGCCGAACAGCGGTGGTGTGCTGGGCGTCCGCGGCATGGCACAGGGCGGCGGTCGCCTCATCGCCGTCGGCGACTTCAACTTCATGGGCGCCACCGGCCAGGTGCGAGGCCTGGCCATCTTCGATTGATCGACCACCAGAACCAACCGGAGACCCTCACCCCTCATGCGCGCCTCGCCGAGAGCACTCCTCCCTGCCGGGATCCTGGTCGCGGGCATCGTGGCGACGGCGTGCGTGCCGCCGCTGCCCGATCCGCCACCCGGCGAGACCACCTCGACGACGACGGGGTCGGGCCCGGCGACGGGCGCCGGCACGACGACCACGACGTCCACGACGTCCACGACGTCCACGACGTCCACGACCACGACGTCCACGACGATCGCCCAGCCCCCGACGACGGTTCCGGACGGGACGGGCCTGTACTCGCCCGTCCCGGTCGATGGCTGGGGGATCGCCAAGAATGCCGTCAACGACCAGTACATCGACGCCGTCGAGATCGCCGGCGGAGCCGTGTACGCCGGAGGCCGGTTCGACCAGGCGAAGCGCAACAGCCAGACGGCGACGCGGGGCAACCTGATGGCCGTGGCGTTGTCCAGCGGCGCGCTGCTGCCGTTCGTGGCCGACACCAACGGCACGGTCAACGCCATCGCCTCGGACGGCTCGTCGTTGTACATCGGGGGCACCTTCACGACCGTAAACGGCGTCGCTCGGAATCGGCTGGCCAAGCTCGACCTGGCCACGGGTGCGGTGGACACGTCGTTCATCGCCGGTGCCGGCAACATCGTGCACGACATGGTGGTGGTGGGGAGTCGGCTCTACATCGTCGGCGAGTTCAACACCGTCAACGGCGTCGACCGTCACCGCGCCGCGGCGGTCAACACCAGCAACGGCGACCTGGACGCGACGTTCGACCCGAACGCCAGCAGCAAGGTGCAGGCCATCGCCGCCAGCCCGAATGGAGCCACGATCTATCTGGGTGGCAACTTCGCGACCATGGGCGGCGTGGCCCGCGCGAACCTGGCCGCGGTCGACGGGGTCACGGGCGCCTTGCAGAGCCCGGCGTTCAAGCAGGTGAACGACCTGGTGGAGGACTTGTCGGTGAGCCCCGACGGGAGCCACCTGTACGCCGGTACGAGGTTCAACAGCGCCGTCGATTGGGACACGGCCAACGGCGACCGCGAGTGGCTGGCCCGTGCCGATGGTGACATGCAGGCCGTGGTGTACAGCAACCACATGGTGTACGGCGGCTTCCACGACGGGTTCGAGAGCGACACCTCGCTGCGGCTGCTGGCTCTCGAGCCGGACGACGGGGTGCCGGACGCGACGTTCCGGCCCGCATCCAACGGCTACCCCGGTGTCTACTGCCTCGACGCCAACGGGGCCTACCTCGTAGCCGGTGGCTACTTCTCGACGATGGGAGGTGTTGGGGTGGAGGGCCTGGCCATCTTCCCCAAGGCATGATGACGATGAACGAAACGTCCACCGATCGAAGGAACGTGTCGAAGCTGCGAGTCCTCGTACCCGCGGCGCTGGTGACCGTGATGGCGTTGGCGGCCTGCGTGCCGCCACCGACACCTCCTTCGGGTGGGTCCACGGTGCCGACTTCGGCCGGCGGGACGACGGCGCCGACCGCGCCCACGACGACGACCACGACCATCGTCCCCGGTCCGCCCCACCTGTACTCCGAGAACCCGCACAACGGGTGGAGCCACAACGGCACCGCCTACGCGGTCGACATTGCGGGCCACAACGTCTACGTCGGCGGCGAGTTCTCGCGGGCCACCAAGGGCAACCAGTTCCAACTGCGGGACAACGTGATGGCGGTGGCACGCTCGACCGGTGAGCTCCTGCCGGGCTTCGTGGCCAACACCAACGGCACGGTGTACGCCGTCATCTCGGATGGCAGCTCGGTCTGGATCGGGGGCGACTTCACGACCGTCAACGGCGTGGCGAGGTCCCGCCTGGCCAAGGTGGACGCCTTCACGGGCGCCGTGGACCAAGCGTTCACGGCCACCGCGCCCAACACCGTCAAGGACCTCCTGCTCGCCGGCAACCAGCTCTACGTCGTGGGAGAGTTCGGCCAGATCAACGGCGTCCAACGGGACCGTGCCGCGCTGCTCGACAAGGCCACCGGCGCCGTCGATCCAACCTTCGACCCGAACGTCCCCGGCCTGGTCAACACCGTAGCGCTCAACCCGAACGGCAATCGGCTCTATCTAGGCCTCCAGGCGCCGAAGGACACCCCGCCGTACCTCGTCGAGGTCAACGCCGTCACGGGCGGGTCGCAGGGCCCGAACTTCTCGGTCCTCGGGGCCTACGTCCGTGACGTCACCGTCGGTCCCGACGGGACGATCTACGTCGCGGTCGGCGGCGGGATGAACAGTGCCTTCGCGCTCGACCCCAACAACGGTCGCCAGCGGTGGCGGCAGCGGGCCGAGGGTGACGTCCAAGCGGTCAAGGTCAGCAACGGCTACGTCTTCTTCGGGTTCCATGACAGCTTCACCGTCAACGGGGTGCGTGACTACTCACTGCGGATCCTCGCGGCGAATCCGGCCACTGGGGCCTTGGCGCCCAACTTCATGCCGGCCACCGGGTCGTATCCTGGCGTGCTGACCATCGATGCCGACGGCGACTTCCTCGCCGTGGGCGGTCTTTTCGGGCGTATGGGCGGTCGATCGGTGAACGGGTTGTCAATTCACCCGTGATCAGGTTGGATATGACGAAAGAGCGGCAGTTCCGGGCGGAACGGGACGGGCGGACCACTGGGCCTCGCGGGGCCTCAACCAGGAGAACGACGAATGTTCAACCGTGTGCGTAGTTCCGCCGCCGTCGGCACCATCCTCGCCGTCGCGCTCGTCCTCGGCTCGGTCCCCGCTTCGGCAGATCCCGCCACGCTGTACTCGCCCACCCCGCGCAACGGCTGGGGCCACGACGGCACGGCGTACGCCGTGGAGATCGTCGGCGACACCGTCTACGTGGGCGGCGCCTTCGCCAACGCCGTGCGCGGCAGTCAGCCACCCAAGCCTCGCGCCAACATCATGGCGCTACAGCTCTCGACGGGCACCGTCCTCGAGGAGCCCCAGTTCAAGGCCTGGACCAACGGGACCGTGCGCTCGATCGTGTGGGACGGCGGGCAGCACCTCTACATCGGCGGAGACTTCACGACGGTCAACGACGTGCCGCGCAACCGCGTCGCGAGGCTGGACCTGGCCGGGAACCTGACCGGCTTCGACGTCAACGCCAACAACGTGGTGCGCGATCTCCTCGTGGTCGGCAACACCCTGTACATGGTCGGCGACTTCAACAAGGTCAAGGGCGTCACCCGCAAGCGGGCGGCCGCCATCAACCTGGTCGACGACAGCGTGACCGGGTTCGACCCCAACCTCTCCAACAAGACCTACGCCCTCGCGATGAGCCCGGCCGGCCGACTCTATGTGGGCGGCAACTTCACCACCGTCAGAGGGGCGCCCCGCAGCTTCCTGACTCAGGTCGATCCCATGACCGGTGACATGCTCGGCCCGGCCTTCGCCCAGTTGAACTCCCTCGTCCTCGACCTCTCGGTCACCGACTCCCAGGTGTTCGCCGGCGTGGACGGCGGCATGAACAGCGTGGCGGAGTGGAACCCGGACTCCGGCGCCCGGCTGTGGCGCCAGCAGGCCAACGGCGACGTCCAGGCCGTCAGGTACGACGGCGGCAACGTCTACTTCGGCTTCCACGACGGCTTCGGTGGCAACACGACGCTGCGGGTGCTGGCGGCCGACGCCAACCCCGGTTCCCCGCTCCCCGATGGCACCGTCGAGCCGGGGTTCCAGCCCGTCTCGGGCGGCGGCGTCGGCGTGTGGGGCATCGACTCCGACGGCCAGTACCTCGTGGTCGTGGGCAAGTTCCCCAAGATGGGCGGCTTCAACGTGAAGGGCATCTCGATCCATCCAAGGCCGTAGGCCTGGGCGAAGTGTCACAGTCAGTAGCGTCATAGTCAAAGGCGTCATGGTGACCGGCGGCCCACGCAGCGTGGGAGCCGGCGCCGCCACGCTTCAGCTGCTCCCGGCTTGACCCACAGGAGGATCGCTCCCACCGTCCGCCGCGCTCGGCGGGGCCGGTGGTGGCCGCAGAACATGCGGCTGGGAAAGCGAGGCGCGCCCGGCGTGTAAGTTGCGCCCGCCGCTGCGGCCTCAGTAGATTGTGTTTACATTCACAAGCCCCCCGACCGGTCTCCTGGAGACCGGTCGGTCGAGCGCTTCGAGGGCAACCATGGACTTGCTACGTGAGCGGCGAGAACTGAACCAGGGTCTGGGTGACGCCCTCGCCACCGCCTTCGAGTTCGCTGCTACGACGGGCATCTTCCTCGGCCTGGGCTGGCTGATCGATCGATGGCTGGGAACGTCGCCCCTGTTCACCGTGGCCTTGGCGCTGTTCTGCATCGTGGGCAAGTCGATCCTGCTGCTGGCGACCTACAACGAGAAGATGAAGCGGCTGGAGGCCGAGCGCACGCGAAGGCCGGCGCCGTGAGCGCGGCCGCCAACGCGCATGTGCTCGACGGCGATCCCCGCCCGGAGCGCACGGTGGCGCGGGACCTGGTGCGGCACGGGCTCATCCTCGGGCCGGTCTTGGTCCTGGTGTGCGGCGCGGTGTGGGGCCTGAGCGGGGCGATCTCCGCCGGCTATGCCGTCGCCATCGTGCTGGTCAACTTCCTGCTGGCCGCGGCGCTGATCACCTGGGCGGCGCCCATCTCGTTGCCGCTGCTCATGGGGGCGGTGCTCGGCGGCTACGTGCTGCGGCTCGGCCTCATCTTCCTCGCCGTGTTCCTGGTCCGTGACGCGGGCTGGTTCGAGAAGCTGCCCCTCGGGCTGACCATCATCGTCACCCACCTGGTGCTCCTGGTCTGGGAGCTCCGCTACGTGTCTGCCTCCTTGGCCTTCCCCGGCCTCAAGCCCGCGCCCGCCGCGCCCACGCACTGAGGAGATCGATGCTCGCCCTGGAGTTCCCGCCGATCAACGAGGTCATCCGTTGGCGCGATCTCTTCCCGACCTTCAACAAGATCGCGCTCATCGCGGTGCTGGCGGCGTTGATCACCGTGGTGTTGCTGTTCATCGCGTCACGGCGTGACCCGCTCAAGGCGCCCAGGGGCGTGCGCAACCTGGTCGAGGCCGTGGTCGACTTCATCGAGGGGATCGTCATGCAGACGATCGGCCGGGACGGCCTGGGCTGGACGCCGTTCCTGCTGTCGCTCTTCATGTTCATCTACCTGTGCAACGTGCCCGGCATCATCCCCCCGCTCTACATGCCGGCCACGGCGCGCATGGCCATCCCGATCTTCCTCGCCGTCGTCGTGTGGTTCATCTACAACGGCGTCGGCATCAAGCATCAAGGCTTCTTCGGCTACCTGAAGTCGACCGGCTTCCCGCCCGGCGTGCCGAAGCCCATCTACGTGCTGCTGACCCCCATCGAGTTCATCTCCGTCTTCATCGTCCGGCCCTTCTCCCTGGCCATCCGACTCTTCGCCAACATGCTGGCCGGCCACCTGTTGCTGGTGACCTTCGCCCTGCTGACCGACGCCATGGTCAACGCAGAGACCAAGCAGGCCCTCCTGGTCCCGCTCAGCATCCTGCCCTTCGGGATGCAGATCTTCCTGACCGCCTTCGAAGTCCTGGTGGGCTTCCTGCAGGCCTACATCTTCACCATCCTGGCCGCCGTGTACATCGGCACAGCCATGCATCCCGAGCACTGACCCAACCACAGGAGACACCCAACCCCATGGAAGCAGCAGCCATCCTTGCCCAGGCCGGCCTCTCGGCCGACGACGCCAAGGCCGCCAACGCCGCCATCGGTGCCGGCTTCGCCTACGGCCTGGCCGCCATCGGCCCCGGCATCGGCATCGGCTACGTGGTCGGCAAGGCCATCGAGGCCATGGCCCGCCAGCCGGAGGCCGCCGGCATGGTGCGGACCACGATGTTCCTCGGCATCGCCTTCACCGAGGCGCTGGCCCTGATCGGCTTCGTGGTCTTCATCCTCCTCGGCCTGTAGGAGCGTCCGTGCATCTCGTCACCGTCACCTTCTCGGGATCCGGCCGCCCGCAGGTGGCCGTCCTCGCGCAGGGTGAGGAGCCAACGACCGCGGAGGAGGAGCTGGACGAAGGCCCGAGTCCCATCCTGCCCGAGGGGAAGGAGCTGCTGTGGAGTGCCGGCGCGTTCGTCGTGCTGGCCATCCTCGTCCGGCTGTTCCTCTTCCCGCGGATCAAGAAGGGCATGGACGCCCGCCACGAGCTGATCCGAGGGGACCTGGAGGCCGCCGATGCCACCCGGGCCTCGGCGGAAGCCGAAGTGGCCGACTACCAGGCCGAGCTGGCCCAGGTGCGGGCCGAGGCCAACAGCCGCATCGACGCCGCCCGCCAGACGCTGGAGGCTGAGCGACAGGACCGCCTGGCCGTGGTCAACGCCGAGATCGCCGAAGGTCGCACCGCCGCCGCGGCGGAGGCAGAAGCGGCCAAGGCGGCCGCTCGGGACGACGTGGTGGGCTCGGCGGCGCAGCTCTCGGCGCTGGCCGCGCAGCGGGTGCTCGGCCGCCCCGTCGACGCCTCGGCCGCCCGCGCCGCCGTCGAGGCCACCTTGAGCGCGGGAGTCCGATGATGTCGCCCCTCGCCGCCACGGGTCTCCTCGCCGCCGAGGACCCCTCCAAGTCCCATCACGCCATCTTCCCCGAGACGCCCGAGCTCATCTGGGGCACGCTCTCGTTCCTGGTCGTGGCCTTCCTCCTGTGGAAGTTCGCGTGGCCGCAGATCAAGCAGATGATGACGGCCCGCACGGCTCGCATCCAGGCCCAGCTCGACGAGGCGGCCACGGCGAAGGCCGAGGCCGACGAGGCCGCGGTCTCGATCCGGCAGGCCAAGGGTGACATCGGGGCCGAGCGCCAGCGCCTGCTGGCCGAGGCCGACGAGCAGGCCGCCCGGTTGCTCGCCGATGGCCGCGCCCGGCTCGACCAGGAGGTGGCCGACCTCCGGGCGAAGGCGGCGTCGGAGGTGGGCTCGCTCCAGGGCCGGCTACAGAGCGAGGTCCAGGCCGACGTGGCGCAGTTGACCGTCAGCGCCACCGAGAAGCTGGTGGCCGATGCCCTCGATGACGAGGTGCAACAGGAGCTGGTCGAACAGTTCATCGCGCGCGTGGGAGCGTCGTCGTGACCGGCGGCTTGAGCGCCGGGCGCATCGACGGGTACGCCAAGGCGCTGTTCGAGATCGCCAGCGCGGAGGGCACGCTGGACGAGGTGGAGGACGAGCTGTTCCGCTTCGCCCGCAGCGTGGAGTCCTCCGACTCGTTGCGCGACACCCTGACCGACGACCAGATCCCCGTAGCCAAGCGGCAGGCCATCGTCGAAGACCTCCTGGGCGGCAGGGCCACGCCCACCACCACCCAGCTGGTGTCGCTCGTGGTCGGTTCCGGGCGGGGTCGGGACCTGCCCGCCATCATCGACCGCCTGGTGGAACGGGCCGCGGCGACCAAGGCCCGGGCGGTGGCCGAGGTGCGCTCACCCGTGGCGCTCACCGACGACCAGTGCGAGCGCCTGGCGGCCGCGCTGGCCAACGCCACCGGCAAGCAGGTGGAGCTGAAGGTCGTGGTCGACCCGTCGGTGCTCGGCGGTCTGGTCGCCACCGTCGGCGACACCGTGATCGACGGCAGCGTGCGCACCCGCCTCGACCAGCTCAAGTCCCTCCTGTGATCACCCTCCCCTCCAAGGACGACGAAGGACGACCATGGCAGAGCTGACCATTTCCGCCGCGGACATCACCGCCGCGCTCACCAAGAACCTGGAGGGCTTCGAGCCCTCCCTGGAGGCCAAGACCGTCGGCCGGGTCACCGAGGTGGGCGACGGCATCGCCCGAGTAGCCGGCCTGCCCGACGCCGCGGTCAACGAGCTGCTGGAGTTCGAGGACGGCACCGTCGGCCTGGCGCTCAACCTGGACGAGGACTCGATCGGCGCCGTCGTCCTGGGGGACGCGTACGGCATCGAGGAGGGCCAGACGGTCCGCTCGACCGGCCGGATCCTCTCTGTCCCCGTGGGCGACGCGCTGCTCGGCCGCGTGGTCAACGCGCTGGGCGAACCGGTTGACGGCAAGGGCCCGATCGTGGGCGGCATCGACCGGCGGGTCGAGATCCAGGCGCCGGGCATCATGGGCCGCCAGCCCGTGCACCAGCCGCTGCAGACGGGCATCAAGGCCATCGACGCCATGATCCCCATCGGGCGGGGCCAGCGCGAGCTCATCATCGGCGACCGCAAGACCGGCAAGACCACCGTCGCCGTGGACACGATCCTGAACCAGAAGGGCCAGGACGTGAAGTGCATCTACGTGGCCATCGGGCAGAAGGGCTCGACGGTGGCCAACACCGTGGAGACCCTGCGGCAGTACGGGGCCATGGACTACACGGTGGTGGTCACCGCACCGGCGGCGGACCCGGCGCCGTTCAAATACCTCGCCCCCTACGGCGGCTGCGCCATGGGCCAGCACTGGATGGAGAACGGCGAGCATGCGCTGGTCGTCTACGACGACCTGTCCAAGCAGGCCGAGGCCTACCGCCAGCTCTCGCTGCTGCTGCGCCGGCCCCCGGGCCGCGAGGCCTACCCCGGCGATGTGTTCTACCTTCACAGCCGGCTCCTAGAGCGGGCGGCCAAGCTGTCCGAGGAGCGCGGCGCGGGGTCGCTCACCGCGCTACCGGTCATCGAGACCAAGGCCGGCGACGTGTCGGCCTACATCCCGACCAACGTCATCTCCATCACCGACGGGCAGATCTACCTGCTGGAGAACCTGTTCAAGTCCGGCGTGCGGCCGGCGGTGGACGTGGGCATCTCGGTGTCCCGAGTGGGCGGCGCGGCGCAGATCCCCACCATGAAGCGGGTGGCGGGCACGCTCAAGCTCGACCTGGCCCAGTTCCGTGAGCTGGAGGCCTTCGCCACGTTCGGGTCCGAGCTCGACGCGGTGTCCAAGGCCCAGCTGGAGCGGGGCTACCGATTGGTGGAGCTGCTCAAGCAGCCCCTCAATAGTCCGATGGTCGTGCAGGAGCAGGTGGTGTCGATCTTCGCCGGCACCAACGGCTACCTGGACGACATCCCGGTGGCCGACGTCAAGCGGTTCGAGGCCGAGCTGCTGGAGGCCTTCCGCACCCGCTACCGCGACCTGCTCGACCACCTCGGCAGCGAAAAGTCGCTGCCAGAGGGCATGGCCGACGCAGTGGCCGAGTTCAAGCAGGGTTTCCAGCTCAGCGCCTCAGAGGGGCACGCCGTCGACCCCACCGCCGTGGCCGCCGACGCCCTCGGCGAGGCCGAGAGCGCCAAGACGCTGGCCACCGAGTAGCCGATGGCTGGAGGGCAGGAACGCATCCTGCGGAACCGGATCCGGTCCGTGCAGGCGACGAAGAAGATCACGCGCGCCATGGAGCTGATCGCGGCCTCGCGCATCGTCAAGGCGCAGCAGCGCGTCCAGGCCGCGGTGCCCTACAGCGAGCAGATCACCCAGGTGGTCCGGAACCTGGCGGCCGCCGGCGCCAGCTCGGACAGCCCGCTGCTGGCCGGCCGGGAGCAGGAGGGCACCGTCGCCTACGTGATCATCGCCGCCGACCGTGGCCTGTGCGGCGGCTACAACTCCGGCGTCCTGCGGGCCGCCGAGGGTGAGATCAAGGACGCCGCGCTGGCCGGCAAGGACCACCTGACCATCCCGGTCGGTCGCAAGGCCGAGAGCTACCTGCGCTTCCGGGGGTACAAGGTGGGCCAGGCCTTCGCCGGCTTCTCCGACAGCCCGGGCTACGGCGACGCCCGTGAGGTCGCCGACCACGTGATGGACCTGTACGGCGAGGGACAGGTGGATCGCGTCGAGCTCGTCTACACCCGGTTCGTCTCGGCCGGGAACCAGGAGGTCGTCAACCGGCCGCTCGTTCCCTTGGAGCGGGAGCTGATCGCCGTCACCGCCCCGTCCGCTCCGGCAACCTCGAATGGTCCGAGCGCCGACTACGAGTACGAACCGTCACCGTCTGCAATCCTCGACACGCTGGTGCCCCGCTACGTCGAGGCCCGTACCTACGCCGCGCTGCTCAACGCCGCGGCCTCGGAGCACGCCTTTCGTCAGCGGGCCATGAAGGCCGCCACCGACAACGCCGACGAGCTGATCAAGACGCTGTCGCGGATCATGAACCGGGCCCGGCAGGACTCCATCACCACCGAGATCATGGAGATCGTCGGCGGCGCCGAAGCGCTCGGCGCGGACGACAAGGACGAGGCGCTCACCCCCCACCCGCTCGAGATTCTGGACGTCCAGGGAGTCTGACCATGACCGTGACGGAAACCGAGACCAACCTGAAGGAAGGCCGCGTCGTCGGCATCGCCGGGCCGGTGATCGACGTCGAGTTCCCGAGGGGCTCGCTCCCCGAGATCAACACCGCGGTCGAGTTCACCGTCACCGTCGACGGCAAAGAGGTTCGCGTGCTGGCCGAGGTGGCCCAGCAGCTCGGCGGCGGCCGGGTGCGGGCCGTCTGCCTCAAGCCGACGGACGGACTTCAGCGGGGCACGCCCGTCCGCAACACCGGCCGGGGCATCACCGTGCCCGTGGGCGAGCAGGTGTTGGGGCACATCTGGAACGCCTGGGGCGCACCGCTCGACGTCGACGAGGACTACGCCGAGGGCTTGGAGCGCTGGGACATCCACCGGCCCGCACCGCCCTTCGACGAGCTGGAGCCGTCCAAGCGGGTGTTCGAGACCGGCATCAAGGTCATCGACCTCCTCACGCCGTACCTGGCCGGCGGCAAGATCGGCCTGTTCGGCGGAGCCGGCGTGGGCAAGACGGTGCTCATCACCGAGATGATCCGCCGAGTGGCCCAGCAGCACGGCGGCGTGTCCGTGTTCGCCGGGGTCGGCGAGCGGACCCGGGAGGGAACCGACCTGCGCATCGAGATGGCCGAATCCGGCGTGCTGGAGAAGGCTGCCCTCGTCTTCGGCCAGATGGACGAGCCGCCGGGCGTCCGCCTGCGGGTCGCGCTGTCGGCGCTCACGATGGCCGAGTACTTCCGCGACGTCGAGCGCAAGGACGTGCTGCTGTTCGTCGACAACATCTTCCGGTTCACGCAGGCGGGGTCGGAGGTCTC
>DASTFY010000119.1:0-8706 GCA_035719525.1 Acidimicrobiales bacterium | reverse complement strand
CGACGAGATGCAGCTCCAGCTCTCCGAGCGCTACGGCGGACTGGACCAGTGGGGTGGGGCGATCATGGATCCCCATTACAGCGCCGCATGGGCGTGGGCCGGGAACACGCCGTTCAAGTGGGGCAAGCAGGTCGGTTCACACCTCGGAGGGACGCGCAACCCGTTGGCCGTGCAGTGGCCCGCCGGCATCCACGACACCGGTGGGCTGCGTTCCCAGTTCACCCACGTCATCGACGTGGCGCCCATGATCCTGGACGTCGCCGGGATCCCTGTGCCTCAGACGGTCGACGGGATCGAACAGGAGCCGATGCACGGCGCCACGTTCGCCGCGTCACTGACCAGCGCTGACGCACCCGAACACCGCACGCAGCAGTACTTCGAGACCGTCGGCAATCGCGGCATGTACAAGGACGGCTGGTGGCTCGCCATGAAGACCGACCGCACCCCGTGGGTGATGACACCGGATGCGCTCGCGCCCTACGCGCCCGGCGTCTGGGATCCGGATGCCGGTCCCGCTGAGCTGTACTACCTCCCGGACGACTTCACGCAGGCGAACGACTTCGCGGGGGAGCACCCGGAGAAGGTGCAGGAGCTCAAGGAGCTGTTCTGGGAGGAGGCGGAGCGGTACAACGTGCTCCCGCTACTCGCGACGTTCTCGGTGTTCTTCGGCATCCTGCCCCCGATCTCGGACGAGACCACGTTCGCGTTCCGCGGCGATGTCCAGAACGTGATGCCGGGAATGATCCCCCGGCTCTACAACCGTTCGTACGCGATCACCGCTGATCTGGTCGTGCCTGAAGGCGGCGCCGAAGGTGTCATCGTCGCCGAGGCCGACCACCTGGGCGGGTTCACGCTCTTCGTCAGGGACGGGAAGCTCACCCACACCTATTCGATGATGGGCGTCCTCACGTTCACCCAGGTCGCCGAGGAGGATCTCCCGACGGGCGACGTGACCGTGCGCATGGAGTTCGCAGCCGACGGGGCCACGCCGGCGACTGGTGGCGAGGTGACGCTCTTCATCGAGGACCGACCCGTCGGCAAGGGGAGGATGGACCACACCGTTCCGGTCCGGTTCTCCGGCTACGCGGGGATGGACATCGGTCGTGACAACGGCGGGGTCGTGGACCTCAGCTACGAGGACCAGAAGCCGTTCGCGTTCACGGGCACCGTGAAGAAGGTGACGTTCGACATCAAGCCCCACCTGTCTGACCAGGACGCCATCGACCTCCGCGTCGCCGCGCACCACGGGGAGGCCGCGCACGCGCTGTCGGGGTGAGGGAGAAGGACGAATGGCCGCAACACCGACCGGGGAGACCCCGCCAACGCAGTTCGTGCGCTATGCACCGGAGCTCGACGCGGTGAGTGCAGGTTTCGAGCACGATCTCGAGAGCGTGGTCGCCGCCGTTGAACAGTACGTGGTCAACTCGGTTGCGGCCGAAGGCGTGGGACGAGCCGTGCGGTTCGCTCATGCAAAGGGGTATGGCGTGGTGAGGGCCGAGGTCGAAATCCTCGACGGCCTGCCGCCCGCCTATGCCCAAGGCATCTATGCCACACCGGGACGCCACGATGCGCTGATTCGCTTCTCGAACGGTGTCGCACATCTGGGTGCAGATGCCGTGCTGTCGAATGCACTTGGGCTGGCGCTCAAGATGTTCGACGTCGCCGGTCCGACCCTTCTGGATGACGAGCCGGACACCGGCACATTCGACTACAACACGATCAACATGCCCGTGTTCTTCTGCAACACCGTGGCGCACTATCTGTTCATCCAAGAGCTGTTCACCGACGCCGCCAGTTACTTCGCGAGGGGCAAGGCCGGCATTCATCAACTCCTTACGGAGTACTTGACCGGGAAGGGCACGCTCGCCGAGCAGGACTGGGCCTGGGATGAGCTGCTCGCATTTCTCGGAATGGCTCAGCTCCCCCCCGTGAATCCGCTGCTCTTGACCTACTGGACCATGGGGGCGGTGCGCCACGGTGACCATGTCGCAAAGGTGCGCTTCGCTCCCGTGGGGGAATTCGCCGACGCGGTCGAACACCGCGAGGTCGATCTGATGTCCGACGCTGACGCCTACCGGCGGGCGCTGGAGGTGGAGGTGGAGCTGGAGCAGCGTCCTTTCGAGTTCGACCTGCAGGTGCAGCTCTGCACGGATCTCGAGCAAATGCCCGTCCAGGACGTGACCGTCGAATGGCTGGAAGCGCTCTCGCCATTCGTCACCGTGGCCAAGGTGCGTGTGCCGCCACAGGACATCTCCGGCCCGGACAACCTCGAACGAATGGATGCGTTGTCCTTCACCCCTTGGCGGGTCACGGCCGAGCATGCGCCACTCGGCGAGATCCAGCGCGTACGAAAAGAGGTGTACCGGCGCTCCTCGGTCACACGCCATCGGCTGAACCGTCAGGAGCGACGGGAACCGCACAGCGTGCGCGAGGCGCTCGGCGAGGGACACGGCATCTAGTCGAACCCCGGGCGAGTATCGAGCTTGTCGTCTACCGCATCCTCCGGGCCTGCGAGGAGGGGCCCGGCATTGCCCTCGAGGTGCGTTTCCCGCTCCTACTGCTCGACTTGCGGGTCGAACGGGGTTGCCGGGACCTCGTTGGCGCCGCTGCCGGTGAAGGCGGCAACGACGAGCGCGGCGACCGCGATGGTGGCCAGGAACACCGCGATCCACCCGAGGGTTGCGCGTCGGCTCGTCGAGGGCGGATTCGCCTCCGGCGGGCTGATGGTCTCACCGCCGGCGGTCTCGCTCCGCGTCGTGAGTGTGTCGGTGGCTGCAGTCATGGAACTACGCCTCTCGTCGAGCCCCACGGTGACGACCGCCGTCTGCGGCTCGTCGACAGCGATCGTCGAGCGCTGTCGACGTTCTGCAGACGCTGGACCGGAAGCTGGCGGGGTGGAACGCCGGTCGTGCCCGACGGTCAAGATCACGGAGCCGGGCCGCACGCCCCTGCACCTGGTCATCCGCCGCCCGGTCGACGTGGGCCGGGACTGCGACGGGCTCCTCCTCGCCGATCCGGAGCTGTCCCGTCTTCACCTCCGCCTCAGTGCCACCGCCGGTCGCCTGCTCGTGACCGATGTCGGCAGCACCAACGGGACACGGCTCGACGGGGCCGAGCTCGCCGGCCCCACCCGAGTGTCTCCGGGCCAGGTCGTCACCTTCGGGCGCTGCCGCCTCGAGTTGGTTGAGCACGGCCGGGCACCCTCGGTAGCGGCCGATCCACTGCGCCGCACCTCGATCGACATCGTGGCCGACGCCGCCGTCGCCGACCCGATGGCGCCGGACCTCTTCGGCGGCGGGACCCTGACCATCGTCTTCTCCGACATCGAGCAGTCGACCCGCCGGAGCGAAGAGCTGGGCGACGGCGCCTGGGTCCGGCTACTCGGACTCCACAACAGCATCGTCCGCCGTCACCTCGAGCGCCATGGCGGCCACGAGGTCAAGGCCCAGGGCGACGGCTTCATGCTGGCCTTCCCCAGCGCACGCGCCGCCGTGCTGTGCTCGATCGACATCCAGCGCACGCTCGACGCCCACGGCCGGTCGCAGCCCGCCGACCTGCTCCGGGTGAGGATCGGCCTGCACACGGGCGAGGCCGTCATGGAGGACGGTGACCTCTTCGGGCACTCCGTCGTGCTGGCCGCCCGCATCGCCGGCCAGGCCCGGGGCGGGGAGATCCTGGTGTCTTCGCTGGTGCGTGAGATCGTCGAGTCGCGCGGTGACCTGGCCTTCGGTGAGACCCGTGAGGCCGAGTTGAAGGGCCTGGCCGGGGCCCATCGGCTGCATCCAATCAGCTGGGCGATCCGCGATGGTTGATACTTCCCTCGTGAAGGGGGAGGACCGCGTGGATCTCGCGTTCACCGTCCTCGGGGGCACGGTCAGCGCGTCCGAGGGCGGTCGGCCCCTGCCCTTGGGAGGCGCGCAGCAGCGTCGGGTGCTCGCGGCGTTCCTGGCCGAGGCCGGGGTGGTCGTCAGCGCCGATCGGCTGGTGGAGGCCATCTGGCCCGACGGGACGGCGCCCGAGGGCGCCCGTCGCACGGCCATGTCCTACGTGTCGCGGCTCCGGGCGGCGATCGGACCCGAGCACCTCGTCACGCGGAACAACGGCTACGTCCTCGAGCTCGACGGGGCGGCCTATGACGCGGCGCTGTTCGAGGCCGGGTTGGCCGAGGCCCGCCGGCTCGGCGGCGAGGACGCCGTTGCCGCGTACGACGCCGCGCTCGCGCTCTGGACCGGGCGGGCTTTCGGTGTCGATGGCGACGAGTCGTGGCTGCGGCCAGTGGCGGCCCGGCTGGACGAGCTGCGCCTGCTCGCCAGCGAGGAGCGGGCCGAGCATCTGATCGACTGCTCCCGCCACGCCGAGGCGGTGGCCGACCTCGAGGGGCTGGTCACCGAACAACCCCTCCGGGAGCGCTTCGTCGACCTGCTGATGCGGGCCCTGTACCTGGCCGGCCGGCAGGCGGAGGCGTTACGGGCGTTCCGCCGATACCACGACTACCTGGCCGAGGAGACAGGGCTGCCCCCGTCGGACGGGCTGATCGATCTCGAGCGGCGCATCACGGTCGGCGACCCGTCGCTCGCTCCGGCGGCCGGCGAGGCCGTCCCCGGCTACGAGCTGGCGGAGGTCATCGGCGAGGGGGCCTTCGGGGCCGTCTACCGGGCCGTGCAGCCCAGCGTGGGGCGGGAGGTGGCGGTCAAGGTCGTGCGGCCCGAGTTGGCCGACGACCCCCGCTTCGTCCAGCGCTTCGAAGCCGAGGCCCAGTTGGTGGCCCGCATCGAGCACCCCCACGTCGTGCCCCTCTACGACTACTGGCGGCGTCCAGGCGGGGCGTTCCTGGTGTTCCGCCTCCTGCGGGGAGGTTCGCTGGCCGACCGGGAGGCCGACGGTCCCCTCGGCCTCGGCGACGTCACGCGCCTGGTCGAGGAGATCGGAGGCGCGCTGGCGGCGGCGCACGCCCTGGGGGTCGTCCACCGCGACGTGAAGCCCGCCAACATCCTCTTCGACGAGACCGGCAACAGCTATCTGGCCGACTTCGGGATCGCCAAGCTGGATGGCACCGACGACGCACTCGACCTGCGCTCGGCCGGGTCGCCGCTCTACGCCAGCCCAGAGCAGATCCGCGACGCCACCGCCTCACCGGCGTCGGATCAGTACGCCCTCGCCGTCGTTGCCTGGGAGGCGCTCTGCGGCCGGGCACCCTTCGCGGGCTCGACCGTGTCCGAGATCGGGCGGGTGAAGTTCGTCGACGCCGTGCCCCCCCTCGACGCCGGGGTCGGTGCCGACGCCATCGGTCCGGTCTTGGCGAAGGCCACGGCTCCCCACCCCTCGGACCGGTTCGGGTCGGTCGCCGAGCTCGTGATGGCCTGGCGCCGGGCCACGGCCGGGCCCGACCTCGTCCACACGACCGGTGACCCGACCGGTGCGCCGGCCGGGAGGAGGGTCGCCGAGACGGTGGCCAGCCTGGCCATGACGGGGGTCAACCCCTACAAGGGCCTGCGGGCGTTCCAGGAGGCCGACGCCAGCGAGTTCTGCGGCCGGGACGAGCTGGTGATGCGGCTGGTCGACCAGGTCGCCGACGAACCGTTCGTCACCGTGGTGGGCCCGTCGGGCTCGGGCAAGAGCTCCCTCGTCCACGCCGGGTTGGTCCCGCGGTTCCGCCGCGCCGGCGGGCTGGTCGTGTCGATGGTGCCCGGGACCGAGCCGCTCGTCGAGCTGGAGGCCGCCCTACGTCGGGTCGCCACGGCCGAGGCCGAGTCCACGATCGGACCCCGCCTGCGGACACCCGGCGGCCTCGTGGAGGTGGCGCGGGGGCTGGTGGCCGCCGGCGAGCAGCTGCTCCTGGTGGTGGACCAGTTCGAAGAGCTGTGGACCCTCGTACCCGACTCCGGAAGGAGGGATCACTTCGCCGACCTACTGGCCCATGCCGCCGCGGCCCAGGACGGGCTGCGGGTGGTGGCGACCCTCCGGGCCGACCAGTTCGACCGGCCGCTCCAGCACGCCGCCCTCGGACCAGTCGTCAGCGCCACCACGTTCGCGGTCACTCCGATGTCGGCCTCGGAGCTGCAGGACGCCATCGTCGTGCCCGCCGAACGGGCGGGGGTGCGCTTCGAGCCCGGGTTGGTGTCGACGATCGTCGGTGACGTCGTGAGCCGACCCGGGGCACTACCGCTGCTGCAGTTCGCCCTCACCGAGCTGTTCGAGCGGCGCCAGAACGCGACCGTGACCACGGATGCCTACGACGAGTTGGGCGGCATCGGCGGGGCACTGGCCCGTCGGGCTGAGGACGTCTACGAGGCGACGGCCGTCGAGCGACGCGACGACGTGCACCGTCTCTTCACCCAGTTGGTGACGCCCGGCGACGAGGGCGACGACCTCCGTCGACGAGCCACCGTCGCGGAGGTGGCCGACATCGCGCCGACCGTCATCGACGCCTACCGGGCCAACTGCCTGATCGTCACCGACCACCACCCGGTCACCCGCGAGCCCACCGTCGAGGTGGCGCACGAGGCGCTCCTGCGGGAATGGCCCCGCTTGGCGGCGTGGATCGACCACGACCGCGACGCCATCCGAGTGCGCCGGGGTCTTGCCCAGGCCGCCCACGAATGGCAGGCGGATCCCGCCGACGAGTCCACCCTGTACCGCGGGACCCGGTTGGTGGCGGCCGACGAGGTCGCCCGATCCCTGACGCTGTCGTCCGGCGAACACGACTTCGTCGCCGCCAGTCACCAGCTGGCCGACCGCGAGCGACAAGAGGCCGAGGAGCGCGCACGGGTCCAGGCCCGCCAGAACCGCCGGCTGCGCGGGATGCTGGCGACGACGGCGGTCCTGCTGCTCGTGGCTCTGCTGGCGGGCGCCTTCGCGGTGGAGCAGCGCCGCCGGTCGGACCGTGATGCGGCGGCCGCCACCCAGTCCCGGATCCTGGCCGACGCGGAGCGGCAGGCGCCGGTCGATCGTGACGTGTCGCTGCTGCTGGCTGCGGAGGCCGCCCGCCGGGACCCGTCCGTGGCCACGACCAACGCCCTGGCCACGGCGCTGCTCACCGAGGACGCCTTCCTGCGCTACGAGGGCGATCCGAACGGGGAACGGGTCACCGTGGCGAGCGACATCGTGCCGGCGGACGGGCCGGCCTTCTCCCCCGACTCGACCCAGCTGGCTGTGCCCGACTCCGCGGCCGGTGAGGTCCGCATTGTCGACGTGGTCACCGGGGAGGTCGAGCGCGTCCTGGACTTCCCCGCCCTCGAGGGCAACAGCGCCGTACGGTCCGTGCGCTGGCTGCCTTCGGACATCCTGTTGCTCGTCGCCGTCGACCAGGTGGTCGGCATCGATGCGACGTCGGGGGTGGTGCGCATCCCGGACACTCCCCTTCCTGGCTCGGTCAGCTCCTGGGCGGTGAACGAAGACGGGTCACGGGCGGCCGTCGTCAGCCTCACCCCCGACGACCAGTTCAGGGTGACCGTGCTCGCCCTCCCCTCGGGGGAGGTGCTGGTAGAGCGGCCGCCACCCTGCTGCGACACCACCCTCGCCATCGGGCCGGCGCGGGTCGAGTGGGCGCTGGGAGCGGCGGTCGCCTGGCGGGACGACGACCTGTACGTCGGGTCCGGCTCCGGCAGGATCGACCAGTGGGACCCGGACAGTGGCCGCCGGGTTCGTACCTTGGGCGACGATTTCCCCGCCGCGGTGGCACTGGACGCCCTGCGCTTCGTGGACGGCGGAGCCTCCCTGGTCATCAGCGGGGCGATGGCCGACGGCACACCGGTGCTCATGGCCTACGACCCCGACACCGGCCGTGCCCAGTGGGACGAGCCGCAGCACTTCGCCGGGACCGTGGTGGAAGACCCCCGTCACCACGCCGTGATCGTCGCCGACTCATTCGGTTCCGGGATCCTCCGCCGGTTCGACATCGCCACCGGCGAGCCTGCCGAGACCTTCGACACCCAAACGGGGACCGCCTGCATCGTCAGGACCTCCCCCGATGGCCGCTATCTCGCCGCCGCTTCCTGCGCCAGCTCGGGCGTGGCCCTTTGGTCGCTCGCCGGAGCGGGTGCGGCGATCCGCCACGTGACCGAAGACGACCACGCCCTCGGCGCACCGATCTTCAACCGAGATGGCAGCTACGCGGTCCTGAGCGACGACGACGGCGTGCACGAGCTCGAGATGGCCACCGGCGAGGTCACCCCGATATCGGTGCCGCCGGGGTTCAACCCGTACATGGCCTACCACCAGCAAACCTTCCAGATACAGCTCTTCAGCGTCAGCGGCGAGCTCGCCCAGTCGACCGAGGAGCTGGCTAGGCCCACCGAACCGTTCACGCTCACCCGCTCGAACTTCGTCCTGCGGGACCAGTCGGTGAGCATCGATCTCTTCGACCACGAGCTGGTCGCCATGCTGTACGAGGACGGGATCACCGACGTGACCACACTGGAACCGGCCGGGAGCGACCCGCGGCCCCCCCTCCAGATCCACTACGAGCCGGGCACCGCCGCCGACAACGTCTTCAGCCCGGACGGCGACCGGTTGTACATCACAGGCACCGAGGGCTTCCGAGTGTACGACCGGGCCGACGGACACCTGCTCGACGAGCCCTTCCCCGGCTTCAAGCTGGCGACGGACCGGCGCCGCCGCGTGCTCGCCGTCGGTCAGCTCGACGGCACCCTCACGCTGCGGGACGCGGCCACCCTCGAGCGTCTCGGCCCCGACATCGCCGCGCCT
>DASTFY010000118.1:0-3370 GCA_035719525.1 Acidimicrobiales bacterium | reverse complement strand
TCCATGACCGCGGCCTGGTGGCTCACGCAGACGTGGGTCCCCACGGTGGTCTCGCCCTCGTCCAGGTGAGTCTGGGCCGCCCCGAGGCAGGTCAGCTCGATGAGCTGGATCATCATCGGCGTCGACAGCACCACACGGGGCAGATGGGGTGGCGACATGTCACGAGTGACGATGTGACGAGCTGAGCCCTCGATGCCGATGACCAGGCTGTCCTTCATCCCGACAGTCTCGCGTCACAGGTAGGGTCCGCCTGTCGATCCCTGACGTGGGTCCCGGGCCCGCTGGAGGTTCACCGTGTCCACGATGATCAGCCCGCTGGCGCGCGCCATGCAGGTCGCGCCGGACCGCACCGCCACGATCTGCGGCGACCACCAGGTCAGCTACCGGGAGACCTGGGAGCGCTGCCGAAGAGCGGTCGGCGGGCTACGGGCGCTCGGGGTGGCCTCCGGCGACCGTGTCGCCGTGGTCGGGCCGAACTGCCACCGGTTCCTGGAGCTGTACCAGGCCATCCCGGGAGCAGGCATGGTGCTCGTCCCGCTGAACCAGCGGCACACGGCCGCCGAGCTCGGTTACGCGCTGGCCGACTGCGAGGCGAAGGTGCTCTTCGCCGGGCGCGACGTCGAGGACCTTCCTCCCTGCGTCGAGCACGTCATCGACCTCGACGAGGGCTACGAGGCGCTGCTGTCCGGCGCCGCACCCGCCGACTTCCCACCCGAGGTCAGCGAGAACGATCTGGCCGGGCTGTTCTACACCGGGGGGACCACCGGGGCGTCGAAGGGGGTGATGCTCACCCACCGCAACCTGGTCGCCAACGCCCTGCACTTCCAGGCGATCCACCCGTTCCGGCCGGAGACGTGCTGGCTCGTGGCGGCCCCGCTGTTCCACGCCGCCGGGTCGATCGCGGTCCTCTCCACGGTGTGGAACGCAGGACGCCAGGCGGTGCTGCCGGCATTCGATCCCGCCATCGCGCTGGACCTGATCGAGGCCCACGGGGTGACGGCCACGCTGGTGGTGCCGACCATGCTGGCCGCCATCAGCGAGGAGCAGCTGGCGCGGCCACGCAACGCCGGTAGCTTGCGGGTGATCGCCCACGGCGGCTCGCCGGTGGCTACCGAGACGCTGCGTCGTGCCCACCTCGCGTTCCCGGACGCCACCCTGCTCCACATGTACGGCGCCACGGAGACGGCCCCCATCGCCACGACATTCCCGGACGAGGAGCTGACGCTCGGCACGCCTCGCGCCCGCTCGTGTGGCCAGCCGGCGGTCGGGGTGGAGATCCTGATCGACTCGGGCGACGGCACGCCGGCGGCGGTCGGACAGATCGGCGAGGTGCTGATCAAGGGGGCCAACGTCATGGTCGGCTACTGGAACAAGCCCGAGCAGACGGCCGCGGCCCTGGTCGACGGGTGGTACCGGTCAGGCGACCTCGGCTACATGGACGACGAGGCGTACATCTACCTGGTGGACCGGGCCAAGGACATGATCATCAGCGGCGGGGAGAACGTGTACAGCACCGAGGTGGAGGACGTGCTGTACCGGCATGACGCCGTGTTGGAGGCGGCGGTGTTCGGCGTGCCCGACGAGCGATGGGGCGAGGCGGTCCACGCCGTGGTCGTTCCCCGCTCGCCGGTGACCGAGGCCGAGCTCATGGCCCACTGCCGGGAGGCCATCGCCGGTTACAAGGTGCCCAAGTCGATCGAGGTGCGCTCGGAGCCACTCCCCAAGTCCGGCGCCGGCAAGGTCCTCAAGCGGGAGCTGCGGGCGCCGTTCTGGACCGACGAAGCGGCGCGCATCGGCGGTGGTTGACGCCGGTGGTTGACATGGTGCCCGCCGACGCTGGGGCGGAGACCGGCCCCGTCGCGTCGATCTACCGCGAGCTGACCGACGGCCTCACCCGTCCCCTGCGTGTCGTCGAGCTCGTGTACACGGCCGCCGAGGAGTTCCCCGGCCTGGTCCCGACCCGCGCCGAGATCGACGCCGAGCGGCAACACCGGCAGAAGGACAAGGTGGGGCGGGAGATCGCCCAGGGGGATTTCGTCAGCCAGGTCCTGGCCGATCCGCGGTGCGGGCGACACCTGATCGAGGCCATGTCCCAGCCCACCGCCGCGGCCCTCGCGCGGCTGACGGACTTCGCCCGGACCGGGCAGGCCGACCTCGGCCCAGTCCGGATCGATCGGGACGGGACCATCGGGCGGGTGACACTCCAGAACCACGCCTACCTGAACGCCGAGGACGACGACCTGACCGCGGCGATGGAGACGGCGATCGACCTGGTCCTCCTCGACGACGGGATCGACGTCGGGGTGCTGCGGGGAGCACCGGCCACCCATCCCAAGCACGCCGGCCGGCGCATCTTCGGTTCGGGCATCAACCTGACCCACCTCTACCACGGCCAGATCTCCCTCCTGGAGTTCATGATCGAGCGGGAGCTCGGCGCCGTCACGAAGATGTATCGGGGCCACGGAGTGCTCACGAGCGGCCAGCGGGAGAAGCCGTGGATCGCCGTCGTGGACGGGTTCGCCATCGGCGGCGCCTGCCAGTGGCTGCTCGTGATGGACCGCGTCATCGCCGAGGAGGGCTCGTACTTCAACCTGCCGGCCCGCAAGGAAGGCATCGTGCCCGGCTGTGCCAACCTCCGGCTGCCACGGCTGGTCGGTGAGCGGCTGGCCCGCCAGGCCATCTTCTTCGACCACGTGTTCCACGCCGATCAGCCCGACGGCCGGTTGCTGGCCGACGAGGTGCTCTCGACCGACGAGATCGACGCCGCGATCGAGCGGGCGGCCGGCGAGCTGACCAGCGCCGGGACCACCAGCCTGACGGCCAACCGCCGCCAACTCAGGGACGTGCTGGAACCACTCGACTCGTTCCGGACCTACATGAGCGGCTACGCCCGCGAGCAGGCCCGCTGCCTGTACAGCCCCGCGCTCATCGACAACCTCGAGCGCAGCTGGGACGCTCGCAACCGCGGCCGGTGATCGACTCTGCGTCGCCGGCCTCCGCTGCGCTTTGGCCGGCTCCTACTCGCTTCGCTCGGCAATGCGTCATGCATCGTTGCGGTGCGCCGGCCAAGCCGGACGCACCGTCGAAGCGTCAGGCCAACAGCTTGGCCTTGGCGGCCGCGAACTCCTCCTCGCTGAGGATGCCCTGGTCCTTGAGCGAGGCCAGTTCCTTCAGCTTGGTGATGGTCGGGTCCTCGGCGGGAGCGGCCGGTGGTGGCGGCGCCGCCGCGGCCTGCTGTTGGGCCATCTCCTCCTGCTGCTGCTGCTGCTGATACGCCTCCGCGTCAGCCTTGTCCTGCGCCTTGCCCTGCTGGTGGCGGGACACACCCCCCGCCACCGCAGTGGCGGTGCCGGCGACGACCGCGGTCCTC
>DASTFY010000117.1:0-25071 GCA_035719525.1 Acidimicrobiales bacterium | reverse complement strand
CGGCGCGGCGTACGACCCGGCCACGGACCGGTGGCGCCCGATCGCTGACGCACCCGGCACTCAGGTGACCCAGGACGCGGTCTGGGCCGGAAGCCGCCTCCCGGCGACGACGCCGGCGGGGCCGCCGTGTTCTCCTACGACCCGGCCAGTGACAGGTGGGACGTCTTCCCTGCCCCTACCGGTGTCGCCGACACCCTCGACGTCACGATGACCTGGACCGGTCAGGAGCTGGTGTTCTGGGGTCACCCGTACCGGCGCTACGAGGAGCTGGCGCTGTCGGTGGCGCTCGACCCGGCGACGGGCGACTGGCGAACGCTGCCGGCTGGCCCGCTGCCGTCGGGCATGGGGCCGGCGGCGACGTGGGACGGCGACGAAGTCGTGGTCGTAGCCGCGGGGGCGGTCAGCACCGGGACGGCACCGCCGCCGACACCTGTAGCCGGGCTCGATCCGGCGACGAACGCATGGCGGCAACTTCCACCTGCGCCGACCGAGCTCCAAGGGATGACCCCGACGATGGCATGGACCGGAACCGACCTGCTGCTCACCGGAGGGATCAACGGTGACCGGAGGAACGAGGTCGTGCTGTCCTTCGACCCGGATGGCGAGCGGTGGTCCGAGGTCGGGCGGATGGACGGTCACAGCCTCTACGGGTCCGAGATGGTGTGGACCGGTGGCCGCCTCGTCGAGATTGGCGGCCAACTGCTCAGCGGCGATTCGACCGCTGACGTGACGGCGTTCGATCCGGCGGCCGGCTCGCGCCGAGAGCTGCCGAGCCTGCTCGGTCCGCGCTCCAACGCCGGGACGATCTGGACCGGGTCCGAGTTGCTGGTCTGGGGCGGGCAGGCCGACGCCGAGGGCATCGATACGGCCCTCGCCACGGGCGAGCGCCTGACGCTGCGGGCCTGACTGCCCGGACCGCCCCTAAGCGTGCGCTAGGGAAGCTCGGCGGCCACGTCCTCCAGAGCCAGGGACAAGCGGTCGGCGGCCTCGTCGGCCAGGTCGTCGTCGAGGACCGTCGACAGGACGAGGAGCCCGCGCGGCGCCATGAAGACGCCGTGGTTGAGGGCGGCCAGGTGGAACGCGGTGATCTCGGTCGCATCGGTCCGCAAGGGTGTGGCGTCCGGCGGCGTCGGGCTGAGGAACACCTGCAGCATCGAGCCGGCGCGGCGGGTGCTCAAGGGCAGGCCTACGTCGGCCGAGCTCTTCGCCAGACGAGCCTCGAAGGTCGTCATCCGTGCGGCCATGTCGGCGATCTTCTCGCCGGTCAAGTGCTGCAGCGAGACGAGGCCGGCGGCCGTGGTCACCGGATTGCCGTTGAAGGTGCCCGTATGGAACAGCTTCGGCCGGGCCGGGTGACATAGGGCCAGTAGGTCCTCTCGGCCACCGACGGCACCGACCGGGAAGCCGCCGCCGATGATCTTGCCCATCGCGGTCAGGTCGGGTCTGGCGCCGAGCAGCGCCTGGGCGCCCCCCGGCGCCAGACGCAGCGTGATGACCTCGTCCAGGACGACGAGCGCGCCCGCGGCGTGCGTCGCGTGCTGCACACGAGACAGGAACTCCGGCGACGCGGCGACGAGCCCACCCGAGCCCATCACGGGCTCCAGGATGACGGCGGCGATCTCGTGGCCCCGGTCGCTGAGCACGGCCTCGAACGATGCGGCGTCGCCGTGCGTCGCCAGCAGCGTCTCCGGTCCTTCGTGGCCGAACGTGCCCACTTCGAAGTGCGGCGCCGACCCGTGATACCCGTACCGGGCCATCAGCACCATGCGTCGGCCGGTGGCGACCCGGGCCAGCTCGACGGCCACCATCGTCGCCTCGGTGCCCGAGTTGGTGAAGCGGAGCTGCTCGACCGACGGCACCCGGGCCACGATCTCCTCGGCCAGCGCCACCGCGTGGCGGTTACGGGCCGGCCAGTTGCTGCCGTCCTCGATGGCCGAACGCGCCGCCTCGACGATGGGCGGGTAGGCGTTGCCGTGGACGAGGCTGGTGAAGTTGCCGATCAGGTCCAGGTAGCGGTGGCCGTCCAGGTCGGTCAGCCAGGGTCCTTCACCTCTGACCATCGTCAGCTGGTAGGGCGGATGGTGGCCGGCGGCCCGGGTGTCGCCGCCTGGCATCACCCTCGACGCGGCGTCGGCGTGCGCGCATGAGGCCGCGGTGCGCTGGCGGAAGGTCTGTTCGATGAGGTTCACCGCGCCAGCGTGGCACGAACGCCGTCACGAACCGGCCCTTGGACCGGGCAGTAGGCTGGTCTCATGCCCGCGCCCGGAGAGCACCATCCCGCCTTCGAGGAGTACTGCGAGTGCATCTACGAGCTCGACGAGGACGACGTCGACGTGATCCAGGCCCGGATCGCTGATCGGCTCCTGGTGTCGCGCCCGGCCGTGTCGGAGATGATCAAGCGGCTGGAGCTGGAAGGCCTCGTCGAGTCCGAGCGGAACAAGATCCGCCTCACCCCCGCGGGCCTTGAATTGGCCGAGCGGGTGGTGCGCCGTCACCGCCTCGCCGAGCGGTTCCTGACCGACATCCTGGGTCTGTCGTGGTCCGACGCTCATCGCGAGGCCGGCCGGTGGGAGCACGTCATGTCGGACGAGGTGGAGCGGGCGATGGACCGCGTGCTCGGTGGTCCGACCACCTGCCCGCACGGGAATCCCATCCCGGGCTCGGACTACGAGGCGCCGGACTCCACCCGACTCGTCGACGTGGAGGTGGGCACGGCCTTCACCGTCAGCCGCATCCCGGAGGAGCTGGAGTTCGCCCCCGGCCTGCTGGACTTCCTGGAGTCCTCCTCCATCCAACCCGGGCACATCGGGCGGGTGACCGCCGCCTCGCCGGACGGCACGATGACAGTGGAGATCGACGGCAACCATGTCGGCGTGGGCAGCTTCGCCAGCGCCCGCATCCTCGTCACGGCCTGACCGATCGCCGCCGACCGGCCCGGCGGTTGCTACTCGCGCAGCTGCTGCGCCAGGTAGTGCTCCATGCCGATCTGGCGGATGGTCTCGAGCTGGGTCTCCAGCCAGTCGACGTGCTCCTCCTCGGACACGAGGATCTCCGCCAGCATCTCGCGGGTGCCGTTGTCCCCCAGCTCGACACACAGGGCGATGCCGCGGTTGAGCCGCGGGATCGCTTCGTACTCGACCGCCAGGTCCAGCTGCAGCTGTTCCTGCACCGTCTCACCCACCCGCACCGGGAAGAGGCGTTGCATGTTGGGCGTGCCCTCGAAGTACAGGATCCGTTCGATGATGCGCTCGGCGTGCTTCATCTCGTCGATCGACTCGTGGCGGACGTGCTCGGCCCGGTGCTCGTAGCCCCAGTTGGCCGACATCTTGGCGTGAATGAAGTACTGGTTCACGGCCGTGAGCTCGGCGGTGAGCACGTCGTTCAACGCCTCGATGACCTTCGGATCCCCGTTCATCGGGCGCAACCTACCGGCGTCGGAGAACGGCCGGCGTCAGGCGACCGAGAACTCGACCGTGCGCCGCTCGACGCAGCGGACCTCGGCTACCAGCGCCTCGACCACCTCCAGGCAGCCGCCGCAGTGCGTCCCTGCTCCGCACAACGACTGCGTGGTGCTCAGGTCACCGCCGGCGGCGAGCGCGGCGGTGTGCAGCACCCGATCGTTCACGGAGTGGCAGTGGCACACCAGAGCCATAGATCGGACGTTAGGCTAACCGAACATCCGAGGGTTGTCCACCCTGACCTACCTCATCGGGATCGACCAGCGCCTCGGGGAGCGGCTCGGCGTGGACGATCGCCAGGCGCCTCGTGGCCCGGGTGAGCGCGACGTAGAGCGCCCGCAAACCTTGGCGTTCCTCGGTGACGATGCGCGACGGCTCGACGAGCACGACGCCGTCCAACTCGAGACCCTTGGCCAGCTCGACTGGCACCACCGTCACGTCGGCCTCCAGTCCGCCGCGGCTGGCCAGCGCGTGGGCGATTCCGGCGCGGTCGAGACCGGCGACGACCGTGGGCACCAACGACGACGGCGCCACGACGGCCAACCCGGCATCACCCAGGTCCGCCTGCATCGTTGTCACCAGCTCGGCCAGCCCCCGACCGAGGTCACCGACGTCCACGCCACGGACCTCCGGCGGCACCTCGCCTTCCCGCACGGCCTCCGGCGGAGCGATGTCGGGGGCGACTACACGTAGGACGCGGTTGGCCATCGCCATGATCTGGCTGGGGATGCGGTAACCGATGGTCAGCTCGGTGACGCGGGCCGGCCGGCGGTCGGGCAGGTGAGCCAGGACGTCGGCCCAATCATCAGGAGCGAAGGGACCCGTGGCCTGGGCGATGTCGCCCACCACGGTCATCGAGCCGTTCAGCGACCGGCGCGCCACCATCCGAAGCTGCATCGGGGTCAGGTCCTGAACCTCGTCCACCACGATGTGGCCATAGGTGCGGATCTCCGCCTCCGCGCCGCTGGCGCTGCGGTTGGTGCGAGGCCCCAGCAGCTCGCGGGCCTCGTCGAGGAGCGCGACGTCGGCCTCGGACCAGACGATGCCCGACCCGTCGGCGTGGCGGTCGCGGTGGAGTGCGCCCCATTCCTCGTCCGACAGCCACTTGGACGCCGCCAGACGGAGCAGCGCCCGCGAACCGAAAAGGTCGTGCAGCAGATCAGCCGGGGTCATCACCGGCCACATCCGTTCCAGCGCCTCCCGCACCTCGTCGAGGTGACGGGTGCGATCGCGGACGTCGTCGGCTGTCGTCTCGACCCTGCTGCCGGCCGCCATGGCCGCGAACACCTCGGCCTCGACGAAGCGCCGGGCGGCGTTGTGGCGCCGGAACCGCCGACGGGCCGCCTTCACGATCCGATCAGACTCCGCCACGCTCAGCTGCAGCGTCGTCACACCGAAGGGAACAAACAGATCCTCCCGCAGCGGACGCTCGCGGTCGTGCACCGCCTTGGCCAGCACACGGGCCATGCGGGCGTCGCCCTTCACGCGGGCGGCGGCCCTCGTCTCCGGCGCGCCGAGCTCCACCTCGGGCACCAGGTCGGCCAGCACGACCAGCTCGACACCGGCCTCACCGAGCGAGGGCAGCACCCGCTCGATGTAGCGCAGGAAGACCCGGTTGGGGCCGACGACGAGGACGCCCTGGTCCTCCAGAGGGAACCGGTACGTGTAGAGGAGGTACGCGGCACGATGCAACGCCACCACGGTCTTGCCGGTGCCCGGACCGCCCTGCACGATCAGGACGCCCGCATGGGGTGAGCGGATGACCTCGTCCTGCTGCGCCTGGATGGTGCCGACGATGTCGCCGAGCTGGCCGGTACGCCGGGTCTCGAGGGCGGCCAACAGCGTCGAGTAGCCCGACAGGCCGCCGGGCGTCTCACCGGTCACCCCGAGGTGGCCCTCGCCGAACAGCTCGTCCTCGATGGCCAGCACGTGCCGGCCCTTCATCGCGAAGTGCCGACGCCGGGCCAGGCCCATCGGGTTGCGTCCGGTGGCCCGGTAGAACGGCTCGGCGACCGGCGCTCGCCAGTCGATGACGATCGGCTCCCGTTCCTCGTCCGCCACCGCCAACCGACCGATGTGGTACGCCTCGGTCCCGTTGGTCCCGTTCACGTCCGCCCCGTGGTGGTCGGCGCGGTCCAGGCGGCCGAAGACGAGGGCCGCTTCACCCAGGTCGAGCTGGGTCAGGCGGCTGACGATGGCCTCGTCGAAGACTTCGCGCTCGTAGCGAGCCTGGAACGTCCCTCCGAGCCCCGCCTCGGTCAGGCGGCGGAGCTTCCAGGCGTCCTGTCGGGTGCGCTCGAGGCAGTCGTACGCATGATCGACGTACGCCTGCTCCTGGGCCAGATCCGGGTGCTGGGTCATACCGATTTGGTCGAGGCTCCGCTGGGCTTCGTGCTCTGTCGGACGGACTTCCTTGCATTCCCTTGGGGGGGTCGTTCCACACTAGCCGCCCGCGCCGCGCATTTCCTCCCGCCAGAGGATTCGGGGTCGGCCAGTAGCGTCGCCGTCGATGACCGCTCCGGGCGACGCCCCCTTCCTCGCCGCCTGCCGGAGCCAGGCCGTCCCGCACACCCCCGTGTGGTTCATGCGCCAGGCGGGCCGATCCCTGCCCGAGTACCGGGCCGTCCGGGGCGAAGGCAGCATCCTCGATGCCATCAAGCGGCCCGATCTGGCGGTCGAGATCACCCTCCAGCCCGTCCGGCGCTACGGCGTCGACGCCGCGATCCTCTACAGCGACATCGTGGTGCCGGTTCATGCCATCGGGTTCGGGGTGGAGGTCTCCCCCGGTACGGGCCCCGTCGTGGCCGAGCCGTTCCGCCGACGCGAGGACCTGGCCCGGCTCCGCCCGCTGGAGCCCGACGAGGACACGCCGTACGTGCTCGAGGCGATCCGTCTGCTGGCCAAGGAGCTGGCCGTTCCGCTCATCGGCTTCGCCGGCGCACCCTTCACTCTCGCCAGCTACCTGCTCGAGGGCGGCCCGTCGCGCACCCACGGCCGCACCAAGGCGCTGATGTTCGGCGAGCAGGCGCTATGGCACGACCTGCTCGAGCGCCTCGCCGACCTGGCCGTGGCCTCGCTCCGGAGCCAGGTGGCGGCCGGGGCCCAAGCGCTCCAGCTGTTCGACTCGTGGGCCGGCGCGCTGGCCCCCGCCGACTACGAGCGCCATGTGCTCCCCCACAGCCGGCGGGTGCTCGAGGATCTGGCCGACCTGGACGTGCCCCGGATCCACTTCGGCGTCGACACCGGCGAGCTGCTGGCGCCGATGACCCGGGCCGGACCCGAGGTGGTCGGCGTCGACTGGCGGACCCCGCTCGACGTGGCGCGATCCCGGATCGACGCCGCGGCCGAAGGACGTCTGGTGGCCGTGCAGGGCAACCTCGACCCCGCGGTGTGCCTCTGCCCGGGGCCGGTGGTCCAAGCCAAAGTCCACGAGGTGCTGGGCGCCAATGGCGGGCGCCCGGGGCACGTGTTCAACCTGGGCCACGGCGTGCTGCCAGAGACCGACCCCGCCGTGTTGGAGCAGGTGGTCGCCACGGTCCACGAGGCGACCCGACGATGAGCCACCCCGGGCCGCCCGACACCGGCGTCCTCCTGATGGCCTACGGCTCGCCCGGGAGCCGGGAGGAGATCGAGCCGTACTACACGGACATCCGACGGGGGCACCCGCCGACGCCGGAGCAGCTGGCCGACCTCGTCGGTCGCTACGACGCGATCGGCGGCGTGTCACCGCTGGCGGAGCGCACGGAGCGGCAGGCCGTAGCCCTTCAGCGCTCGCTGCAGAGGGCACACCCCGGACGCTTCACGGTCACGGTCGGGCTGAAGCACGCCTCACCGAGCATCGAGGACGGCGTCCGAGCGCTGGCGGAGGCCGGGATGCGGCGCATCGTCGGGCTGGTCATGGCGCCCCACTTCTCGGCCCTCTCGATCGGGCAGTACCTGGAGCGGGCCGACGCGGCAGCAAGCGGGCTCGGCCTCCCCCTGCGCGGCGTGTGCCGCTGGCACCTCGAGCCGGCCTACGTCGACTACCTGTCCGGCGCCGTGCGCGCCGCTCTGGCGTCCCTACCGGAGGGGACGATGACGGTGTTCACGGCCCACAGCCTTCCCGAGCGGATCCTGGCCACGGGCGATCCGTACCCCGCAGAGCTGCGCGCCACCGCGGCCGCGGTGGCCGACGAGGCCGGCCTGCGGGCGGGAGACTGGCGCGTCGCCTGGCAGTCCGCCGGGCGGACGCCCGAGCCGTGGCTGGGTCCGGACATCCTCGCCGTGATCGACGCGCTGGCCGCCGAGGGCCGGCCCGGGCTGCTGGTCTGCGCTTGCGGCTTCGTCGCCGATCACCTCGAGGTGCTGTACGACCTCGACATCCAGGCGCGCGGTCGAGCCGAACGCCGCGGCCTGGCCTTCGGGCGCACGGCCTCGGTGAACGACGATCCGTCCGTCATGGACGCCCTGGCCGGCCTCGTCGCGGCGCGTGCTCTGGCGTGACGCCCGCGGCTGGGGCGGATCGTGCGCAGGTCGCCGTGGTGGGAGGCGGTATCACCGGCCTGGCTGCAGCGCACTCCCTGGTCGGCGACGGTGTCGACGTCACCGTGTTGGAGGCCTCCGACCGGCTGGGCGGCAAGGTCTGGTCCACCTCTTTCGCCGGACTACCGAGTGTGGAGTGTGGCGCCGACATGTTCCTGGTGCGCTCGCCGGCCGCGGTCGACCTCGCCCGCGCCGTGGGACTGGCCGGCGACCTGGTGCCCCCGGCCAGCCAGTCGGCCTACGTGTGGTCCGACGGCGCGCTCCACCGCCTGCCCGCGGGCTTGATCCTGGGCGCTCCCGCCGCACTGTGGCCGATGGCCCGCTCGGGCCTCCTGTCGTGGCGGGGCAAGGCCCGCGCGGCCATGGAGCCACTGCTCCCTCGAGGTGACGCCGGCGACAACCTGGGGGCGATGATCCGCGCCCGGTTCGGCGATGAGGTCCTCGAACGCCTCGTCGGGCCGCTGGTCGGAGGCATCAACGCCGGAGACGCCGATCACCTCAGCCTGCGGGCGGTGACGCCGCAGCTGGCGGAGGCGCAGTCGAGCCACCGCAGCCTGCTCCTGGGACTTCGAGCACAGTCGCGCACCGCGACCGGCACCGGACCGCCGTTCCTCGCTCCCCGCTCCGGTATGACCGCTCTGGTCGAACGACTCGCCGGCGCGGTGGCAGCAGGCGGAGGCGACATCCGGCTGCGAGCGCCCGTCGATGGCCTGGAGCCGCAGGGCGGACGCTGGCGTCTCGAAGTGGGCGGCCCCTCGCCGGCCACGCTCGATGTCGACGCGGTGGTCCTCGGGATCCCTGCTCCAGATGTCGCCGGGCTGCTCGACGCGGTCAGCGCGGAGGCGGCCACGACGCTGCGCTCCATCGCCTACGCGTCCGTCGCGTTGGTCACCCTCGCCGTGCCCGCGACGGCCATAGCCCGGCCCTTGTCCGGCAGCGGGTACCTGGTGCCCCGATCGGAGCAACGGACGATCACCGCCTGCTCGTGGGGCAGCGCCAAGTGGGCCCACTGGCGGGTGCCCGGCCAGGTCGTCATGCGGGTCTCGGCCGGCCGCGCCGGCGACGAGCACGCCCTCGACCTGGACGATGACGCGCTGACCGCGGCGGTCCTCTCCGACCTCGACCGGCACGTCGGTTTGCGGGGCCAGCCGAGCGACATCCGGATCACCCGATGGTGGCGGTCGATGCCGCAATACGCACCGGGCCACGTCGAGCGGATCGATGCGCTGATGACCGCGGTGCACGAGGACGCTCCGGGCCTCCACCTGGCCGGTGCCGCCTACCGAGGACTGGGGCTGCCGGCCTGCATCGCCCAGGGCCAGGCTGCGGCCCGTGCCGTGCTCGCCACCGTCGGTCGGCGTTGAGCGTGGGCACCCCGGGCCCCGGGAACCCGGACCGCAGCGACCGCCCGCAACGCGGTCGGGGCTTCTAGGCTCTGGTCCCATGCGTCAGCTCGGAGTGGTCCGTGGAGTCACGGCCGCCGCGGCGCTCGTGGGGCTGCTGGGGCTGGCGGCGTGCGGATCGAGCACCGGAGCCACCGTCGCGGCCGCACCGGAGACAACCTCGACCTCGCCGCCCACCACCGTCGCGCTGACGACGACGACCACCACCATCGCCACCACGACCACGGTCGCGACCACACTGGCCACTACGACGGTGGCGCCGACCCTTCCCCAGCCGGCGAACCCGCCCGAGCCGAACGCGCCCGACCCGGCCTTCGAGCTCGGCTCCATCGAGATACCCAGAATCGGCGTCGCCCGGGCGCTGTGGGAGGGCGTGTCGCTTCCCACCCTCGACCGCGGCCCTGGCCACTGGCCGGGTACCGCCATGCCGGGCCAACTCGGCAACGTCGTCGTCGGCGGGCACCGCGTCAGCCACGACAAGCCGTTCCGCCACATCGACCAGCTCGTACCGGGTGACGAGATCATCATGACCGCCGGCGGCGTGCGGAACACATACATCGTGACAGGGGCGCAGGTCGTGAACCCCGAGGACGTCTGGGTGATCGACCAGAGCCCCGCCCACACCGCCACGCTGTTCGCCTGCCATCCGCCGGGCTCGACCAAGCAGCGGTACGTCGTCTTCGCCAAGCTCGCCGGCACCTGACCGGGACCCCTTATGGCCGTCCACCTACGGCATCGTCCGGGCCCATCGGCCTCGCCCTCGGCGTCGCCCCGGCGTGACCCGGCCGCCGGCGCGGCCGCGTTCGGCGCCGGCGCCCTCGTCGCCCTGTCGCTCCCGCCGTGGGGATGGTGGCCGCTGGCCTTCATCGGCATCGCCATCCTCGACCGCTTGGTCGCCGATCGTCCGGCGCGCAGCCGGTTCGCGCGGACATGGCTCTTCGGTCTGGCCTGGCTGGCCCCAGGCATGGGCTGGATGTGGCACCTCACCGCCCCCGGCTACATCGTGGCCGTGGCCTCCTACGCCGGCTACCTGGGCCTGGCGGCCGCCATCGCCCCCGGAGGCCGGTGGCGGCGGCTGGCCCTGCCGGCCGCGCTGACGGTCGCCGAGGCCATCCGCTTCGTCTACCCGTTCGGCGGGGTCCCACTGGCCTCGCTCGGCATCAGCCAGGCGTTCTCGCCCATGAGCCAGACCGCCCGGCTGGGCGGCGTGATCCTCATCACGTGGCTCACCTTCATGGCCGGCAGCGCGCTCGCCGCGGCGTGGCAGCGATCATGGCGGGAGGCCGTGCTGCTCGCGGTGGTGCCCCTGGCGCTGATCGCCCTCGGTGCGGTCGCCCCGTCCGGCCGGGACAACGGCCGCTCGCTGACCGTCGCCCTCGTGCAGGGAGGCGGGCCGCAGGGCACCCACGCGGCGGACAGCGATCCGCAGGTCGTGTTCGAACGCCACCTGGCGGCGACCCGCCTGATCGACGCGCCCGTCGACCTCGTGGTCTGGCCGGAGAACGTGATCGACGTCGACGGGATCCCCTTCGGTGAAAGTGCGGAGCGGGCGCAGGTGGCGGCCGAGGCCGCACGGCTCGACGCACCCATCGCCGTCGGTGTCACGGAGGACGTCAGCGACGGGTTCACCAACGCCCAGATCGTGGTGGCGCCGGACGGGGCGATCACCAGCCGTTACGACAAGGTGCGGCGGGTCCCCTTCGGCGAGTACATGCCACTCCGCGGCCTACTCAAGGCCGTGGGGGCGCCCACCGACCTCGTTCCTCGCGATGCACTGCCCGGCTCCGAGCCGGCCGTGATCGAGCTGCCCTCGGGTGAGCGGCTGGCCGTCATGATCTCCTGGGAGGTGTTCTTCGGCGGCCGGGCGCGAGACGGGGTGAACCACGGCGGCACGCTGCTGCTCAACCCGACGAACGGGTCCAGCTACACCGGCACCATCCTGCAGACTCAGCAGGTCGCGTCGTCCCGGCTCCGGGCGCTGGAGACCGGGCGCTGGGAGGCGCAGGTGGCCCCGACGGGCTTCTCGGCCTTCGTGACCGCCGACGGCGAGGTCCTCGATCGCACCGGCATCAGCGAGCAAGCGGTGCCGATCCGAACGGTCCAGCTCCGCGACGGCCGGACCATCTACAGCCGGCTGGGCGAGAAGCCCTTCGTGGCCGCCGCCGCTGCCGTCCTCGTCCTCGGCATGGTCCTGGCCCGCCGCGACTCCCGCCGCGCCGGCCGTCGCGAAGATCGCCGCGCCGATCCGCCCAACACCGGTCAACCACCCGCCGGACCGTCTGTGTCGGAGGAACCCGCGCTCGGCGCGGATATCGCCGACATGGACACGTGACGAGCGCCCGTCGGGCGTGCTACTCCACTTCCAACATGAGCGTCACCGGGCCGTCGTTGACGAGCTCGACGTGCATATCGGTCCGGAATCGGCCGGTGGACACCGTGGCTCCGAGCAGCCGCAACTCCTCGGCCACGGTCTCGACCAGCGGCTCGGCCGACTCCGGACGGGCCGCGTTGATCCACGACGGCCGCCGGCCGCCCGAGGTGTCTCCGTACAGCGTGAACTGGCTCACGACGAGGAGCTGGCGCGTCGTGTCGGCCACGGACCGGTTCATCACCCCGTGCTCGTCATCCATGATCCGCAGGTTCCACACCTTGGAGGCCAGTTTCCGGGCCTGGTCCGGCCCATCGCTATGGGTGACCCCGACGAGCACGCACAACCCCGGCCCGATGCTGCCGACGTCCTCGCCATCGACCGTCACGCCGGCTCGGGTGACTCGCTGCACGAGCGCTCGCACGAGGCGCAGACCCTAGCCTCGCGGCTGATGCTCGAGATGGCAGCCGGGAAGGGGACGCCGCGGTCAGCGGCGCTTCGGGGGGTAGGTGCACACGCCCCCGATCGATCCTGCCCGCACGCCATCCACGGAACGGTCTACCGTCGCGCATGGGTGGTGGAAGATGACGGGTCGCTGGTGACGGGACTGGGGCCGGCTTGGCCCTTCGCCGGGCACGCGCGCCAGCGGATCATGGGCGGCGGGAGCGGGCCGCCATGATCGGATCGCCATGATCGGATCGCCATGAGGGGCGAGGGTGGGTGGGGGCCGATTGCGGCCGGGGCCGTGATCGTGGTCGTCGCCGGGGCGGCAGCACTGGTGCTCTCGTCGGGCGCCAACGAGCGCGACCCGAGCCGGGTCAACGCCGGCAACAGCGACGGCGCGCCGTTCGATGCGACCGCCAATCCCGTCGCGGTCACCGTCGGGACCACCGGCTCGACGGTGGCCTCGACCACGACCATCGCCATCCCCACGACGGTCGAGCCCACCACCACCGTCCCGACGACACCGATCCCCCCTCCGGCCCAGCTCGTGGCCGCCGCCACTGACCTGGACATGGGGATCGACCGGTCCGACGGCGTCATCGCCATCGGCAACAGCGGCGGCCAGCGGCTCGATTGGGCCACGAGCACCGACAACGCGCTCGTGGCAGCCACCAACGGCGGGTCCCTGGGGCCGGGCGAGCAGACCGATGTGACGATCTCCGTCAACCGGTCGGGGCTGGTCGAGGGGGAGTACCTGGCGACCGTGTCGATCCTCGGTGCCGGCCACGCGGTCCCCATCAGCGTGCGCTGGCGGGTCGAACGAGCGCCGGTGCCCCGCGTGACGGTCGCCCCGCCGGGCTTGGACGACGCCAGTACCTGCCCCCGGAACACTCCGGCGCTGACCGGGGTGGTCGCGGCGGCCGTGATCGACGAGTCACCCGTGACCGAGGTGGTCATGACCTGGACCGGTCCGGGGCCGGAGGGATCGGCCGCGCTCACCGAGACCGCGCCTGGCTCCTGGACCGCTCCCCTCGGGCCGCTCACCGGACCAGGGTCGTGGACGATCACCGTCAGGGCCACCGACGCACGCGGCAACATCGGCCACGGCGCCACCACGCTGACGGTCACGGCCTGCCCGGACCGGCCGGTCGGGCCCGGCCGCCCGACGACCACCACGCAACCGGCCGGGCCGGCCACGCCGGCGGCTCGGAGGCCGATGATTACCCGGCGGTAGGCTCGCACCTCATGTACCCGGGGCCGGACGATGCGCGCCCGGGACCGGACGATCCGCTCCGCATCGCCTACCTCTCGTATCGAGGCAAACCCCACGTCGGCGGCCAGGGCGTCTACACCCGTCACCTCACCAAGGCGCTCGTCGATCTCGGACACACGGTGGAGGTGTTCGGAGGGCAGCCGTACCCGGTGCTCGACGAGCGGGTCCGGCTGACCAAGCTCCCGAGCCTCGACATCTTCAACGACCACTACCCCGGCCGCTTCCCCGCGTACTGGGAGATCAGGCACCTGGGCGACGTCGTCGAGATCCTCCAGTTCTCGACCGGCGCGTTCAGTGAGCCGCTGGCCTTCAGCGTTCGAGCCTGGCAGGCGCTCAAGCGGCGGACCGACGAGTTCGATCTCGTCCACGACAACCAGAGTCTCGGCTACGCCCTGCTGGCGATCGAGAGGTTGCTCCCCACGATCGTCACGCTCCACCATCCCATCACCGTCGACCGCCGCCTGGAGATGGAGCACGCACCGACCTGGCGGAAGCGGGTCAGCGTAGGTCGCTGGTACTCCTTCGTGAAGATGCAGTCCCGCGTCGCCCGTCAGATGCCCCGCATCGTGGTGGTGAGCGAGAACTCGATCCGCGACATCCACGGCGACATGGGGGTGGACCCGGCGCGGATGCGCCTCGTCCCGGTCGGCGTCGATCCCGACCTGTTCACGCCTCGTCCGGACATCGCGCGGATCCCGGGCCGCCTGATCACCACGGCGTCGGCCGATGTCACCCTCAAGGGCCTCGCCTTCCTGCTGGAGGCGGTGGCCAAGCTGCGCACCGAGCAGCACGTCACCCTCACGATCATCGGCCGGCCCAAGCCGGGCGGACGGGCGGAGGAGACCATCGAGCGGCTCGGCCTGGCGGGCGCCATCACCTGGGTATCAGGAGTCCCCGACGAGCGCATCGTCGAGCTGTACGCCGAGGCCTCGCTGGCCGTGGTGCCCAGCCTCTACGAGGGCTTCTCACTGCCAGCCGTCGAGGCGATGTCCACCGGCATCTGCCTGGTCGCCACCACAGGCGGCGCGCTGCCCGAGGTGACCGGGCCGGACAACGAGACCGTGCTGAGCTGTCCACCCGGCGACGCGGAGGCGCTCGCCCGCACCATCGCGCGCGGTCTGGGCGACAGCGAGCTGCGGAACCGGATCGGCGCCGCTGGGCGCCAGCGGGTGGTCGATCGCTGGAGCTGGCGGCACTGCGCTCGACTCACGGTCGATCAGTACCGCGAGGTGGTGGCCATGCGGGCACACGAGACCGACGCTGGACGGTCCTGATGTTGACCGTCCGGTACTCCCGGCTCGGGCTGCAGCCCGGCGATCTCCTGCTCGACCTCGGCTGCGGGTTCGGCCGCCACGCCTACGAGGCGGCCAAGCGGGGCGCCCGGGTGGTGGCCTTCGACTACGCCGAGCAGGAGCTGAAGGAGGTGCGCAACACCTTCGGTGCCATGGCCGACGCCGGCGAGGTTCGCACGGCGTCGTTGGCCGGCGTGGTGGAGGGTGACGGGATCCGCCTGCCGTTCGCCGATGCCAGCTTTGATCGCATCATCGCCTCCGAGGTGCTGGAGCACATCCCAGACGACCAGCGGGCGTTGGACGAGCTCTCCCGGGTGCTGCGCCCCGGCGGCTCGATCGCGGTCACGGTCCCGGCCTGGTGGCCCGAGACGATCTGCTGGAGGCTCTCGGAGGAGTACCACGCGCCCATCGTCGAAGGCGGCCACGTGCGCATCTACCGGTCGGGCGACCTGCGGGCGCGCCTCCGGTCGGCCGGCCTGGAGCCGGGAGGAGCGCACCGGGCTCACGCCCTCCATTCGCCGTACTGGTGGCTGCGCTGCGCCGTCGGCCCGACCAATGTGGACCACCGGGCGGTGGTGGCGTACCGGAAGGTGCTCGAGTGGGACATCGTGGCGGCCCCCAAGGCGACGCGTTGGACCGAGGCGGCCCTCAACCCGGTGCTGGGCAAGAGCCTCGTCGTCTACGCCCGGAAGCCGACGCTGTGAGCGTGGCTGGGGCGACGCCCCTGCCCGAGGTGGCAGGCGTCATCACCGCCGAAGAGGTGGCCGAGAGCGCGGAGAGCATCGCGGCCTTGCAGCTCTCGTGCGGGATGATCCCCTGGTACCCGGGTGGGCACTGCGATCCCTGGAACCACGTGGAGACCGCGATGGCGTTGGCGACGGCGGGGCGGGTCGCCGAAGCCGAGCGGGCCTACGACTGGCTGGTGCAGATGCAACGACCCGACGGGAGCTGGTTCAACTACTACGTGGAGCGCGGGGCGGACGAAGTCGGCGCCATCGCCGTCGAGGATGCCAAGCTCGACACCAACGTCTGTGCCTACATCGCCACGGGTGTCTGGCATCACTGGCTCATCACGGGAGACCTCGGCGCCGTCGAGCGTCTGTGGCCGACGGTCAGGCGAGCCATCGACTGGGTCCTGTCGCTGCAGACCGAGCGGGGCGAAATCGTGTGGGCGCGCGAGGTCGACGAGCGGCCTTGGTCGTACGCGCTGCTCACGGGTTCGTCGTCGATCCACCACTCGCTCGACTGCGCGCTGTCCCTCGCCGAGCTGCTCGAGGTCGATCGGCCGAGATGGCAGCTGGCCCACGATGCACTGGGCCGCGCCATCCGCACCATGCCTCATGCCTTCCTGCCCAAGGACCGCTGGGCCATGGACTGGTACTACCCGGTCCTCGGGAACGTGCTGATGGGCGCCGCGGCCGAGCAGCGCCTGGCCTCGCAGTGGGCCCAGTTCGTGATGCCCGGCCTCGGTGTCCGTTGCGTGAGCGACGAGCCGTGGGTGACGGCGGCGGAGACCGCGGAGTGCGCGCTGGCCCACGCCGCCGCCGGGGACAAGGCCGCGGCCACCGATCTCCTCGGCTGGACGCGGGCTCATCGACACGACGACGGCTCCTACTGGACCGGCATCGTCTACCCCGACCAGGTGCACTTCCCCGCCCGCGAACGCACGGCCTACACCGCCGCCGCGGTGATCCTCGCCGCCGACGCCATCAGCGGCGCCTCCCCCGCCAGCGGTCTCTTCATCCCCGCCGAACACCGCTGACCGCATCGAACGGCTCACGGCCGGGGTCAGGCGAGCCGAACGGGGTCAGGGCAGCCGGCGGAGGATCCGGAGGGAGCCAGTGGCCGAGACCGGCTCGAAGCGGCCGCTGTCGAGGGCCGGGCGGTAGATGTCCTCATACGGGGGTCGGCCGCCGTCTCGGGGGTCGGGGAAGACGTCGTGGATGGCCAGGAGGCCGCCGGGCGCCACATGGGGCGTCCAGCCGGCGTAGTCCGCCCGGGCCGGCTCCACGCCGTGGCCACCGTCGATGAACAGCAGCGCCAGGGGCGTGCGCCAGTGCGCGGAAACGACTGGGGACTGACCCACGACGGCCACGACCACGTCCTCCAGCCCGGCATCGTGGATGGTGCGGCGGAACGTCGGCAGCGTGTCCATGCGGCCGAGCTCGGCGTCCACCAACGACGGGTCGTGCCACTCCCAGCCGGCCTGGTCCTCCTCGGAGCCCCGATGGTGGTCCACGGCGAACAGCGCCGTCCCTCGCGTCCGCGCCGCCGCCGCCAGCCAGACGGTGGAGCGCCCACAGTACGAACCGACCTCGACGAATGGGAGGCCGGGAACGGCCACTCCCGCGGCGAGCGCGGCCCCGTAGAGCGCATCGCCTTCCTCCGGCGGCATGAACCCCCTGGCCGCGAGGGCGGCAGCGCGAACGGCCGGGGTGAGGCCGGGGAGCGCCATTAAGTGACCATAATCTCGGGATGCCGGTGGCGGGCCAGGTCCAGCGACACCGACCGGTCGGGCGGGAGGCGGTCCCACGGCGAACCGCCGGCGGCCAACCGGCGACCCGACCGTCGATCCGGTCGCGCCTGGTCGGCGACTGGCCCTTCCTCGCCCTGCTCGGCGCCACCCTCGTGTTCTGCCTGTTCCTGCTGCGGCCGGGCCATGACTGGGGCGACGACTTCGCCCTCTACATCGATCAGGCCAAGGCCCTGGTCGGGGGCAACGTCAACGCCATCTACGAGCAGAACCGCCTGA
The DNA here is from genome assembly GCA_035719525.1 of Acidimicrobiales bacterium. Taxonomy (GTDB): domain Bacteria; phylum Actinomycetota; class Acidimicrobiia; order Acidimicrobiales; family Ilumatobacteraceae; genus DASTFY01. The sequence goes on along the minus strand of DASTFY010000117.1, from coordinate 7,560 downwards.
CCGTCGAGCAGTCGGCGTGGCAATCGTTCAGCCCCTACACGTACGGCTGGGGCTTCCCCATCCTGCTGGCGCCGCTCTACGCCTTGTTCGGCATCAGCTTCACCGCCTTCAAGGCGCTCGAGATCGTCCTCTACCTCGGGTTCATCACGGCCTTCTACGCCCTCATCCGCGGTCGCATCGATCGCCTGGCTGCACTCCTCATCGTCGCGGCCATCGTGCTCGACAACCTCTACACGGCGTGGACCAACACCGTGTTGACCGAGTTCCCCTTCCTCTGCTTCTCGATGGTGGCCCTGCTCGCCATCGAGGTCCTGCACCAGCCGGCTCGGCTGGCGGACTGGCCCCGTGCCCGCCTGGTCGCCGCGCTGGCCGGCACCGGCGCGTTGATCGGCTTCACGACCAACATCCGCAACGAGGGCATCGTGCTCCTCGCCGCACTGGCGGCCCGCCAGCTCGTGGTCATCGTCGAGCACCGCCACACCTGGAGCGACACATGGGTGCCTCGCCTGGCGACGCTGGCCGTCCCATGGGCCACTGCGGCGGTCGTCGGGCTCGGGGTCAGGATGCTGCTGCCGACCGACGCCGGCCCGGCTCTGAAGCTGTCGGGCGGTCTCGGCGGGCACAACTTCCCCACGAACGACGGCTTCTACCGCCAGACCCTGGCCGAGCTCCTGGCCGTGAAGGACCGCGTCCACGGCACCATGCTCCTCGGCGTCCTCGTCTTCCTGATCGTGCTCGCACTGGGCGGCATGGTGCTCGGCGGCAAGCGCGATCTTCCCCTGAGCGTGTTCGCGCTCGGCCTGTCCCTGGTCTACATGGAGCTGCCGTACCGCGAGGGGCGCTACCTGCTCGGCGTCGTTCCGTTCCTGCTCTACTTCGCCATGCAGGGGTTGCGGGGCACGGACGTCGCCCGCTGGAGCATCCAGCTCCGCCATGTCCTCCTGCTGGCGCTCGTCGCCCGCCACGGCCTGGCCATGGCCAACGCCGCCGACTACTGGCGCGCCTACCCCACGCCCATCCCCGGGCCGGAATCCGAGGCGTCGCGGGAGATGTTCCAGGCGGTGGAGACCCACAGCGGCCCAGACGAGCGGATCGTCTTCTTCCGCCCTCGGGCCATGAACCTGTACACCGACCGCACCGCGCTGACCGCGGGGTCCTCCCTGCCCTTCCTACTGGATCGGGGGGACTGGTACGCCATGGCCCGATACAGCGAGTACGCACAGTGCGCCCTCACGGACGAGGAGGCTGCCGCGACCGGGCAGCTCACGAAGGTGTGGGAGAACGAGGAATGGGTTCTGTGGCGCGTCGATCCGGCCGCGGGCACCGACCCCCCGGCTGTCGTCAGCGACGTGTCAACATGCCGCCTGTGACCGCCCGCCGCCGTACGCGGAGCCGCCCGAGCCCGCTCGAGGAACTGATCCGGCTGCTCGACCTGGAGGTCATCGAGGTCAACATCTTCCGCGGCCTGTCCCCGGACGAGAACCGGCAGCGGGTGTTCGGAGGCCAGGTGGCTGGGCAAGCGCTGGTGGCGGCCGCCCGGACGGTCGACGACCCGGGCCGAGCCGTGCACTCCCTCCATGCCTACTTCCTCCGCCCCGGAGATCCGGCGCTACCGATCCTCTACGAGGTCGATCGCATCCGTGACGGCAAGAGCTTCACCACCCGGCGAGTGGTGGCCATCCAGCACGGCCGGCCGATCTTCAACCTGCAGGCCAGCTTCCACCGCACCGAGCCGGGGCTCAACCATCAGGTCCCCATGGCGAGCGGCGTCCCCCGGCCCGAGGAGCTGCCCGACTTCGCCCGCCGCATGGCGCCCTACCGCGAGAGCCTCGGCGAGTGGTACGAGCGGCCCCGCCCGATCGACACCCGTTACGTCGACACCATGCCCGCCGAGCGCATCGGGCCCCAGCGACCGGAGCAGCGGGTCTGGCTTCGCGCCGACGGCGTCCTGCCGGACGATCCGGTCCTCCACGCCTGCGTCCTCACCTACGCCTCCGACATGACCCTCATCGACACGACGCTGCTCCCTCACGGCATCTCGGGCTGGTCGGCGGAGGGTCTGCAGCTGGCCAGCTTGGACCACGCCATGTGGTTCCACCGACCGTTCCGGGCCGATGAGTGGCTCCTGTATGACCAGTGGACGCCGTCGACCTCGGACGCCCGCGGCCTGGCGATGGGCAACATCTTCACCGAGGATGGCCACCTGGTGGCGACCGTGGTGCAAGAGGGCCTCATCCGCGTCGTGTCCTGATGGGCCGGACCTTCCTCACCGCGGCCGGCCTGCTGGTGCTCACCGCCTGCTCGGGCAGCGACGACGGTGCCTCCGGGCCGATCCCGCCCGCATCACCGCCGGTCACGGAGACGACCCTCGGGGCGGCCGCGAGCGCGGCGCCAACCACCTCGGCCGCCGCCGCCACGACCGCCGCCGGCACGACCGCCGCCGACACGACCGCGACGGCACGGCCCAACCTCGATGCCGTCCGCGTGGCGCTGACTGAGATCGGGACGTTCGAGGAGCCGGTGGCCCTGGTCGATCGCCGGGGGACGCTCCACGTGGCGGAGAAGTCGGGGCGGGTGCTGGCGCTCACGCAGGGCGAGCCCCGGGTGGTCCTCGACATGACGGACCTCACCCGATCCAGCGGGGAGCAGGGTCTGCTCGGTCTGGCCTTCTCGCCGGACGGAGCCCTGATGTACGTCAGCTACACCGACACCGACGGGGACTCCCGGGTCGACGAGTACGTGATGGAGGGTGACGAGGCCGACCCCGCGAGCCGTCGAGAGATCCTCTTCCTCGACCAGCCCTATCCGAACCACAACGGCGGCCACGTGGCGTTCGGACCCGACGGCCTGCTCTACCTGGGCTATGGCGACGGAGGCTCGGGAGGAGACCCGCAGCGCTACGGGCAGGACCCCGGCACCTGGCTGGGCAAGCTGCTGCGCATCGATCCGCGACCGAGCGGCGGGCAGCCCTACACCATTCCACCGGACAACCCCTTCGCCGACGGCTCGCTCGCCTTGCCGGAGATCTGGAGCACCGGACTGCGCAACCCGTGGCGGTTCTCGTTCGATCCGGCTACCGGCGACCTCTGGATCGGAGATGTGGGCCAGAACGCCGTCGAGGAGATCGACCTGGTATCGGCGGCCGACGGTGCGGGGCGGGGCACGAACTTCGGCTGGAGCGCGTTCGAGGGCAGCGAGCCCTTCAACGACGACGAGGACGCGCCCGATCAGTGGGCGCCGATCTACGAGTACCGTCACTCCGACGGCGGCTGCTCGGTCACCGGTGGGGTGGTCTATCGCGGCAGCGCCATCCCGGCGCTGCGCGGCGCCTACCTCTTCGGCGACTACTGCTCACCAGGTGTCGTGGCCCTCGTGGTCGACGGCGGGCAGGTGGCCGACGCCGCGCTCATCGCCGAGGACCCCGGCCGGATCTCCAGCTTCGGGACCGACGCCGGCGGCGAGGTCTACGTGCTGTCGCTCTCGGGCCCGGTCTACCGGGTCGACCCGGCCTGAGCGCTCACCTCCGGGCTCCCATGAAGATGCCCTTGAGCGCGTCGTAGTGCTCGATGCAGTGCCCCGCTCCCAGCACCACACACTCGAGCGGCGCGTCCACGAGCTCGACCGGCACCTTCGTCTCTCGCGACAGCCGCTGCGCCAACCCGAGCAGCATGCCGCCGCCGCCGACCAGGTTCACCCCGCGGACGAGGAAGTCCTGTGACAGCTCGGGCGGAGCCTTGGCCAGACAACGGATCACGCTGTCGATGATCGAGCTGATGACCTCCTCGATCGCCCCCCGCACCTCCTCGGGGCTGAGCACCACGACCCGGGGCAGGCCGCTCACCAGGTCCCGGCCGCGGACCTCGGCGTGGCTCTCGTCCGGCGTGGGGTCGGCCGAGCCCACGGCCACCTTGATCTCCTCGGCGGTGCGCTCACCGATGGCGATGCCGTACTCGCGCCGGATGTAGGTCTGGAGCGCGGCATCGATGTCGAAGCTGCCGATGCGGACCGCTTCGAGCGCCACGATCCCACCAAGGGAGATGACCGCGGTCTCGGTCGTGCCGCCCCCGATGTCGATGACCATGTTGCCGACCGGCGCGTCGATGGGCAGCCCGGCGCCGATGGCGGCCGCCATCGGCTGCTCGATCAGCTGCGCGTCGATCGCTCCCGCCCGACGCGCCGCCTCGGTCACGGCGCGCCGCTCCACCTCGGTGATGGCCGACGGCACGCAGATGACGACGCGCGGCCGGTTGAACCGGGTGACGCCGACCCGATGGAGCAGCAGGCGAATCATGCGCTCGGTGATCTCGAAGTCGGTGATGGCACCACCCCGCAGCGGCCGCACCGCGACGATGTAGCCGGGCGTGCGCCCGATCATCTTCCACGCGTCGTACCCGGTGGCGAGCACCTCGCTGGTCTGCCGGTTGAGCGCGATGACCGAGGGCTCGTTCAGCACGATGCCCCGGCCCTTGGCGTAGACGAGGGTGTTGGCGGTGCCGAGGTCGATGGCGAGATCGCGTGCCAGGGATCAGCCCTCCGTACCCGAATGCCCGGGATCGGGGGGGTCGGCGGGATCGGCGGCGGGATCGGCGGTGGGATCGGCCTGGCGTGGCGCGGTGAGCGGGTCGACCCGGCGCACCGGCTGGATGCGGTCGATCCCGGTGGAGTCTCGGCGGGACTCCGTGGACAGGGCCTCCATGTGGCGCTGGTGGGCCTTGATGCCGGAGTCGAAGCCCTTGGGCTCCCGGGCCCGGAGCGCCATGATCAGGATGCCCAGAAGGATGACGCCGACGGCGACGAGGAGATAGATCAGGTTGCGCATTCAGTGCCCCTGGTCGCGCCCCGGGGACGCGACGGATGCGACCTCGCCCGCCTCGGTGATGTCCTGGGCTCCGAGCGCCCACGACTCCGCGTCGCCGGGCGCACCGGTGGCACCCGCACTCGGGCCCTCCCAGGACTCCTTCTTCCAGATCGGCGCGGTCGCCTTCAGGGCGTCGATGCCGAACCGGGCCGCTTCGAACGCCTCAGGCCGGTGGGGCGACGACACCGCCACCACCACCGACGTCTCGCCGAGCGCCAGCTCGCCGATCCGGTGCCAGAGGACGATGCGGCCCACCATCGGCCAACGCCGCCGGATCTCGCCGGCGACGCGCGCCAAGCGCGCCTGCACGTGCTCCTCGTAGGCCTCGTACGTCAGCGCGGTGACCCCCGTGCGGCCGTCGGCATGGTTGCGCACGGTGCCGCCGAACAGCGCGACCGCGCCACAGTCCGGCCGGATGGCCCAGGCGTAGGCCGCGCCGGGAGAGAGCTCCTCGGCGGTCAGGGACAGCCAGTCGTGGGCGGCCTCGGGCTCACGCACGGTGCCCGATGCTAGCCGGGCCGTTACAGACCCCTCCGGGCGCGGCCCGTAGTGGAACGCCCGTCGGTAGTGTGCGCCGTCGTGGAGGCGAGCGACTGGCCGGATGACGGCGACGAGCCCCGGACCGGCTCCGATCCCTACCTCCCTCCCGATCAACGTTGGTGGCGGCACCCGTCGGAGCTGGGCGCCACGCCCGCCCCGCGCCCGCTGCCGGCCACGCGCCCTGCGCTGCTCCCAGCGCCAGGCGGGGGCCGCGTGGTGTTGGCGTTGGCCGTGGTCATCGGCGCCGCGGGGGCGGTCCTCGCCGCCTATGTCGCCCACCTCGCCCGGCCGGCCACCGAGGACGTTGCCACCTCGGTGGTGCGGGTCAGCTCGGTCAGCACGCCGATCGTCACCGTCGCCACCACGGTCCCGGTCTCGGCCATGCAGGGTGTGGTGCAGCTCGTCCTCCCTGGACGCGATCACACGCGGTCTGGTACGGCGGCGGCGATGAGCACGGGACAGCTGGTCACGTCGGCGGAGGCCGTCGCCGGGGTCACCGCGGTCACCGCGGTGATGCCGGACGGCACCGAGCAGCAGGCCACGGTCGTCTGGGTCGACACGGCGTCCGGTACCGCGGTGCTCGAGGTCGCCGAGCCGACGCCGACTCTGGCCAGCGGCCAGGCGGCGACGCTCGACCCCGGCGATCCGGTCACGGCCGCCGGGACCAACACCCTCGGTGAGGTCGTGGCCGTCGGGGTCGAGGCGACCGCCGACGACGGCACCCACATGGAACACCTCCTGCGCCTCCGGATGGAACAGCCCGTCGACTTCGGAGCCGTGCTGCTCGACGAGGGCGGGCGCGCCGTGGGCATCTGCATCGGCCAGGACAGCGAGGACACCTCGACGATGCTGGCCGCGCCGATCGAGTTGGCCAAGGCTGCCATCGGCACGCCCGGCGTCAACGGCACACGGCCGCTGGCCTGGTTGGGGCTGACCGGCCGGACGGCGACCGCGGAGGATGTCGCCGCCCCGGAAACGACGGTGCCACCCCCGGCTTCGTCGGACGGCTCGCCCAGCACACAGGACACCAGCCCGCCGACGACGGAAGCTGCCACCACCACCTCGGCCGCCCCGCCCACCGCTCAGCCGGCACCGGCATCGGCACCGAAACCGAGCGAGCCGGTGCGAGGCGCCTACGTCGAGGCGGTCGACCGGGACGGGCCGGCGGCGCGGGCCGGCGTGCAGGAGGGCGACGTCGTGGTGGCGGTGGACGACGTTCCGGTGTCGTCGATGAACGCCTTGATCCTGCTTGTCCGGGAGCGCCGGGCCGGCCGCAGCGTCCATCTCACGCTCGTCCGCGACGGCGAGACGATCGAGGTCGACGCCGTGCTGCGCCGCCGGCCTCCGACGACGTAGTGGCGCCCAAGCGGTAGTGGCGCCTACGCGGCCCGTTTGCGGCGCACGGCCCCCCGTATGAGGAGCGCGGCGGTCACCAGCACCGATGCGACCAGGAGGCCCACCAGGGCGAGTGCGAGCTCTTGGCGGCGCTTGGGTGTCAGCAGCTGCCACCACCGCGTTTCGGTGCCGGCCACGTAGGCCTGTTCGTTGGTCACCCGGGGCTGCCACCCCTCGGCCTTGAGACGGTCGTTGGCGACCAGCCAGGCGTTGGTCATGTAGGGCAGGAGGCCGGGGGGGATGGGACCCCGCTGGAACCGCCACCGCAGGTTGGAGATCCAGTGGGTGAACCAGGCCGGGGGACGCACGCTCGGCTTGCCCCCAGCCAGTGCCCGCAGCCGGCGACCGGCGATCCAGCCATCCGGGCTGACGTTGTACGTGCCGTCCAACCGTCGCCGACGAGCGAGGTCAATGGCGGCCACCACGTCGTCGAGATGCACGAACTGCGCCGGCGGGTCCTCCTCGGGCGCCAGCACGCCGGCCCCTCCGGCCAGGGCCCGAGCCAGCCAGGATGATCCGTCCTCCGCCAGCCCCGTGACCGGGCGCAGAACCGCGACCGTTCGCCCCGGCGCCTCGGCGGCCCAGTCCACCGCCAGCTGCTCCACCTCGGCATGGCCCACCGCGTAGGCGAACTCCGGCACCGGGCGCAGCGGCGCGCCCTCGGTGATCGGCACCGGGTTGTTGGGCCAAGCGCCGTAGACGGTGGCCGAGGACAGGACCACCAGATGCCGGATGTCCGCCTCCGTCGCGGCCGCCAACAGCCGGCG
>DASTFY010000116.1:0-3843 GCA_035719525.1 Acidimicrobiales bacterium | reverse complement strand
TGGCGATGAGCAGCGGCGTCCACGCGATCCACTCGGGCGTCTCGACATCGTGGATGTGGCCGTCGTGAGCGAACTCCGGGGTCGGCTCTCCGAAGGCGGTGCGCTGGTAGAGCCACAGCAGGTACGCGGCAGCCAGCACCGTGCCCACCGCGGCGAACACCATGTAGACGCGGAACAGCTCTACCGACAGCCCTTCGACCGGGCTGTAGGCCGACAGGATCGCGGGGAACTCGCCCCAGAACCCGGCCAGACCGGGCAGCCCGAGAGAGGCCATGGCGCAGAAGCCGAGGATCCAACCGAGGCGGGGAGCCTGCTTGAGGATCCCGGACATCCTGCGGATCTCCAAGGTGTGGTAGCGCTCCTTCACGCTGCCGGCGAGGAAGAACAGCATCCCGGTGATGAGGCCGTGCGCCACCATCCCGAAGATCGCGGCGTTGAAGCCGAACGGGGTCAGCGTGGCGATGCCCAGCATCACGAAGCCCATGTGCGACACGGACGAGAACGCGATGAGGCGCTTCATGTCCGTCTGGGCCAGGCAGCACAGCGCGCCGTAGATGATGCCGATCACGGCCAGGCCGCCGATCCAGGGCGCCCACTCCTTGGCCGCGTCGGGCAGGATCGGGATGGCGATGCGGATGAAGCCGTACGTGCCGAGTTTCAGCAGGATGGCGGCCAGGATCACCGAGCCGACGGTGGGCGCCTCGGTGTGGGCGTCGGGCAGCCAGGTGTGCAGCGGGAACATCGGCACCTTGATGGCGAACCCGAGGAACATCCCGCCGAAGATGATGACCGCCGTCGTGCTGGTGATGCTGCTGCTGTTGGCCATCAGGTACTCGATGGAGAAGTTGCCGTCGGGCGCCGACGACGCCCCGCTCTTGAAGAACAGAGCGATAAAGGACAGCAACAAGAACGCCGAGCCGAACAGCGTGAACAGGAAGAACTTGAGCGAGGCGTAGCGCCGCTGCTCCCCGCCCCACACGCCGATCATGAAGTACATCGGCAGCAGCACGATCTCGAAGAAGACGAAGAAGAGGATGAGGTCCTGGGCCACGAACGTGCCCGCCATCCCGATCTGCAGGAGCAGGATCAGCATCAGGAACGCCTTCACGTTGCCCGGCTCCGGGATGTGGTTCCAGCTGTAGACGATGCACAGCAGCGTGATCACCATGGTGAGGATGTACAGCGGGAGGCTCATGCCGTCGCAGCCCATGATGAAGCGCGACCGGATGGTGTCGATCCAGGGCTCGTTCACGTAGAACTGGAGCGTGCCGGCGCGGTCGTAGTCGAACGCGGCCAGGGTGTAGGCACCCACGGCGACGGTGGCCAGCGCAGTGACGAGGGCGACCACCTTGAGGAGCTGCTCTTCGGCCCGGGGGACGAACAGCATCACGACCATGCCGGCGACCGGGAGGAAGACGCCGAGCGGCAACAGCCAGTCGTTGGCGGTGTCGATGGGATAGACCATGTCGCTCCTAGGCGCTACACAGCGATGACGAGGATGAGAGCCCCGATGGCGGCCGCGCCGAACAGCAGCGCGCCGTAGAGGCTGACCTTGCCGGACTGCACCGGGCGGAGGGCCTCACCCGTGGCCTCCGTGACCGTGCCCGAGCCGTTGATGACACCGTCCACCACGCGTTGGTCGACATAGTCGTACGTGGCGTCGGCCGCCTTGACTGCTCCCTTCCCCACCCCGTTGACGATGCCGTCGAGCACGCTCTGGTTGACCCAGTTCATGAGCCGCGCCACCGGCCCTGACACGGCGGCCACCAGGCCGCGCTCGTACAGGAAGTCCAGGTAGTACTTGTTGATCAGGAAGCCGTACCCGGCCCGGGCCAGCCGGCTGCGCTCGGTGAGCCCGACCAGGCGCGGGCTGCTTTTGCCGTAGAAGGCCAGGCAAACTGCGCCGCTCACGGCGATGCCGGCCAGCACCAGCACGATGGAGATGGCGGCCTTGGACCAGGCGAACTCGGCGTGGCTCAGCTCGGGCGCGAAGCAGGCACTTCCTTCTGCCACCTCCTCGGCACAGCCGGCCGCCGGCTCCTCGCCCTCGGCCGGCGCGGGTTCGCTCCCGGCCTGGACGGCCGCGCCTTGCTCGTACAGGACGGACACCCCGGCGGGCTCGACCCACTCCTTGAACTTCTCGATGTTGAAGGCGGGCGCCTGCAAGAAGCCGACCACGAGCGCGCCGAGAGCCAGGACCACGAGCGGCACCGTGATGAGCCAGTTCGACTCGTGGGGCCCACGCTGATCGCCTTGCGCGTCGTGTGCGTCGTCGTGCGCGCCGTAGCCCGGTCCTTCGGGGACCCCGCCCTCGGCCAGCGCGCCCTCGGCCGGCGTATCGATCAGCTCGTGGCGCGCGACGCTGGGGCTGGCCAACCGGGCGTCGACCAGCACCCGGTCGTCGTCGATCTCGTGCTCCTCGTCGCCGTGGGCGGCGAGGCCGGCCGACGCTCCCCTGGGCTGACCGAGGAAGGTGAGGTAGACGCAGCGGGTCATGTAGGCCGCGGTGAGGAAGGCGCCGGTCAGCCCGACGATCTGGAACGCGGTGTAGCCGTTGTGGCCCGCGCTGTCGATGATCTCGTCCTTCGAGAAGAAGCCGGCCAGTGGGGGCAGCCCGGCCAGCGCCAGCGTGGCGATGACGAAGGTGACGAAGGTGACCGGCATCTTGCGCCAGAGGCCGCCCATGTCCTTCTTCATGTCGAAGGAGTGGTGCGAGGCCGAGTGGCTGACGGAGCCCGCCCCGAGGAACAAGCAGGCCTTGAAGAACGCATGGGTGAAGATGTGGAACACCGCCGGCAGCCAGGCACCAACGCCGAGGCCCATCATCATGTAGCCGAGCTGGGAGACCGTCGAGTAGGCCAGGACGCGCTTGATGTCGACCTGCACGAAGGCCAGGACGGCGGCGATGATGATCGTGATGCCGCCGATGAGGGCGATCATGTTGATGTTGCTGCCGCCAATCTGGAAGCCCTCGTAGAAGACCGGGTACAAGCGAGCCACCATGTAGACGCCGGCCACCACCATGGTGGACGAGTGCAACAGCGCCGATACCGGTGTCGGCCCGGCCATGGCATCGGGCAGCCAGGTGTGCAGCGGGAACTGACCCGACTTCCCTAGGGCGGCGATGACCAGTGCCACTGCTCCCGCCAGCAGCACCGTCTGGCTGGCGTCGCTGGACAGCGCCCAACCCGAGATGGCGAAGATCGAGAACCCGTCGCTGTCCAGGTTCTCCTGCGCCCAGGCGTTGGCGCCGAAGTACAGGATCGACATTCCCACAAGCATCCCGATGTCCCCCACCCGCACGGTGAAGAACGCCTTGAGCGCGGCGCGCGCGTTGGCGTAGTCCTCCCACCAGTGCCCGATCAGCAGGAACGAGCACAGGCCCATGATCTCCCAGCCCAGGAGGAACTGGACCGTGCTCTCAGCCACCACCATGCACAGCATCCCGGCCGCGAACAGCGTGAGGGCGGAGAAGAAGAACGTGAAGCGGCGGTCGCCCCGCACGTACTCGATGGAGTAGAGCTGGATGAGCATGGCGATGAGGGCCACGACCAACATGATCGAGACGGACAACCCGTCGACCTGGATCCCCAGGGTGAACTTGAACTCGCTGACCTGCCACCACGTCCACTGGCGGATGACCGGCGGGACGAACGTCGCGGCCTCGTGCCCGGCCTCAACCTGAGCTGGAATTATCGACCGGCCGAATGCCGACACCGCACCGAGCGCGCCTTCGCCATGGCCGCCGCCCGCGGTGAAGTGGTCGACCCGCTGGATCCACTGGTAGACGGTCCCGCAGGCCAGCAGGAACGACGCGGCCAGCGAGCCGAGGCCGACCTCGGC
>DASTFY010000115.1:0-9988 GCA_035719525.1 Acidimicrobiales bacterium | reverse complement strand
GGGGTGGTGGGGGCGGGCGTGGTTGGGGCGGTCGTGGTTGGGTCGGTCGTGGTTGGGTCGGTCGTGGTTGGGTCGGTCGTGGTTGGGTCGGTCGTGGTCGGGTCGGTCGTGGTGGGCGTCGGAGGCCGGGTGGTCGGCGGGGGGTTGGGCTTGGCGGTCGTGGGCGGCGCGGTCGGAGGCGTGGTGGTACCGGAGTCGGGATTCGGCATGGCCGGCACGACGGTCGGGGTGTTCGACACCGGCGGCGGCGGGGTGATCGTGATGCTGGTGGCGCCATGGGCCACGATGCCGGCCAGTGCGCCCACGGTCGGTGGTGGCGTAGCCGCGTTCAGGACCGCGGTCTGCGTCGCCGTCGTCGAGACGGCGGCGGTGGTGGTGTTCACGGCTCCCGAGCCGGAGAAGGTGAACGGCGCGAACACCGGAGCGACCAGCGTGCGCACGTCGTCATCGGGAGTGTTGGTCGGGGTCGTCGGGTCGACGCTCTCCTCGGTGTTCACATTGACGCCGTCGTCGGAACCGGTGGGGAGGGCCAGCCCGATCACTCCGGCGCCGAATAGCGCCGCGGCGGCCCCGAAGGCCCAGACCACCCGGCGGCGAGTGCTCGAGTCGTCTCCGTCGACGGGGGGCGGGGTGGGAGGGGCCGGGGGTGGCTCGAGGGGCGAGCTCTCGAATGCGGGATCCGGGCCGGTTGGGCTACTCACCGCGGCACCCGTTCACGGGAAACGGACGCGCCGGACGCCTGCAGTGACGTACGGGTATCCCGGCCCTTCCCACCATTGTTCACTCCCGCTCCCTTGTGCTCGACCGCCAGCGTAGACCTGTCGATCGGTAGAGCCTACTGCAACCCTTCCGATCGCAACGGTCTAGTCGGGCCGGGCAACATCAGCTCGACGTGACCGCGCCCATTCGCCACGATGCGGATGGTGCCGCCGTGCGCGGTGACGAAGCTGCGGGCGATGGCCAGGCCCAGACCGGCCGAACCGGCAGCGCGGGTTCGAGCAGGATCGGCCCGGCGGAACGGCTCGAAGGCGTCCCCGACGAAGCCGGGAGGAAAGCCAGGGCCCTCGTCCTGCACGGACAGCTCCGCCCCGTCGGGGCCACCGGCGACGGTCACCAGGACCCGACCGCCCGCGGGCGAGTGGCGGATGGCGTTGTCGATCAGGTTGCGCACGACGCGTGAGAGCTCCTCGCGCCCTCCCCGGAGCCGTACAGGCCCGTCGGCCCTCACCTCGAGGCGGACGTGGTGCGGTCGAGCCAGCGGCGTGAGAGCTTCCACCGCCTCGTCGGCCAACTCGGCCAGGTCGAGGTCGGACGGGGTCAGGTCGTAAGCGCCGGCCTCGAGCCGGGCGAGGAGGAACAGCTCGTCGATCAGGTGGCCGAGCGCCGCGACATCGTGGTGCATGGAGGCGAGGTAACGAGCGGGATCCTCGGCCACGCCGTCCTGCAGCGCCTCGATGGCGGCCCGCAGCGCGGTGAGCGGTGTGCGCAGGTCGTGGCTGATGGACGACAGGAGAAGGCGGCGCTCGCGCTCGTGGGCCAGCCGCTCCGATTCCAGCTCCTCGAGGCGGGCGACCATCAGGTCCAGCGAACGCGCGACGGCGCCGATCTCGTCCTCGCGGTGCAGGCCGGTACGGGCGGCGAGATCGCCACTGCCCACCGCGGCGACCGTGCGGCCCACCCGTTCGAGGTCGGCCGTGAGCGGCTCGGAAAGACCGAAAGCCAGCGCCAGGCCGAGCCCGAGGGCGAACACGAGGAAGGCGAGGAGGAAGCCGAGGTCGTGCGCGGAGAGGAACATCTGTCGAGCGGCGAGGATCACGGCGACGAGCGCACTGGCCACCGATGCCACGGCCACCGCGGCGAGCGCGGCGCGCAACGCGCGGCGGCTGCGCACCCACTGCCGCGCGAGCACCAGCACGGCCACCCCTCCGGCCGCCAGCGCGGCGACGAGGATGACGAGATCGCGCCGGGTCGACGCGTCGGGCCGGAGCGTCACCTCGCAAGCGATGAGCGCGGCACCAGCACTGACAATGATCATCGCCACCGGCCAGAACAGCGACGAGGAGTGCCGTCCACTGCTCGCCGCGGCCGGTGCCGCGAGGGGCGGGCCCGGGGCGGTCATGGCTCGAACCGGTACCCCACGCCCCAGACCGTGGCAATCCATCGGGGCGTGTCGGGATCGCTCTCGATCTTCTGCCTGATGCGACGGACGTGGACTGTGACGGTGGCCGGGTCCTGGTAGTCGATGGAGGACTCCCAGACCTGTTCGAGCAGCTCGGCCCGCGAGAAGACCTGCCGTGGGTGCCCCGCCAGGTGGGCCAAGAGGTCGAACTCCTTGGGGGTGAGCTCCACCAGCCGCCCGTCCATGCGGACCTCGCGAGCCGCCCGGTCGAGCCGCATCTCGCCGAAGTCGAGCGGGGCCAGCCGGGCTTCGTCCGCGGCCTCCGGACGGGTGCGACGCAGCACCCCCCGGACCCGGGCCGCCAACTCCCTCGACGAGAAGGGCTTGACGACGTAGTCGTCCGCACCCGCCTCGAGCCCGGCCACCCGGTCCGCCTCGTCGCCCCTGGCGGTCAGCAGGATGACCGGGATGGTCGAGTGACGGCGCACGGCGCGCAGCACGTCCAGACCACTGGCCATCGGCAGCATGATGTCGAGCACCACGAGATCGAAGGGCTGACCGGCGAGGGCCTCGAGCGCGCTGCGGCCGTCACCCACCTGCGTCACGGCGATGCCGTCGCGCTGGAGGTAGCCGCTGACGACCTCCCGCACCATCGGCTCGTCGTCGACGACGAGCACGCGGGGCTCGCCGGTGGTCACACCCATGGCGCGAAGGCTAGGTCCGCCTCGCGGCGGGGTCGTCGCCACCCAGCCCTGCGTTTCGCTGCCGTTCCCTGCCTTGTCAGGGTGATGCGATGTTGAACCAGGCTCGCACCGCTTCGGAGAAGGCGAGCTGGTACCGGCCGTAGGTGGACCGGAGCGCGGCACCGGGCCAACCGTCGCCGGCCAGCGAGGCGGGCAAGAGAGGATCGCGCCGGATCTGTTGCAGGGTGGCGGCGCCGAGGGCGAAGCCGGGGCCGAGCCGGCTCAGGTCGCCGGCGCGCAGCTCGGCGGTGAGCGGGCCGAGCTGAGACAGCAGCCGGACCATCCGATCGGCCATCGGGGCGAGGCCGAACAGCTCGACGACATCGGGCTCGTCTCGGGGCGTCGGGCGGGCCGTCCACCGGCAGGCCTGCGCCTCGAGGACGGCCGTCGCCGCGGACGACGTCGCCTCCGGCGGCAGGTTGTCGGGGCGACCCCATGCCCCGTCACGCAGCTCGACCAGGCGGCCAGCCGACGCCGCGTGGCGGAGCTCGGCCCGCCGGGGGGCCGGCCGCCGGCCGGGGTGCACGATCCACAACGCCCAATCGCCGTGCCAGGGCAGGAGGTCGGGAGCGAGGCTCCAGTCCTGCCCGGCCTGGCGTGTCCGCAGTGGCCCGGCCAGCTCGTAGCGCCCATCGACCGCGATGAGCTCGCCGGCGTCGACCATGCGCGACAGCGCCACCCTGGTAGTTCCCTGGGCGATCCCCAGGTGCGCGCACCACCGCACCAGCAGGGCGCCGCGCAGCCGGGGAGGGTGCATCCCGAGCAGCAGGCTGGCGATGACGGACCGCGGCGACAGCGGGCGGGCCAGAACGTCGGTATCGTTGGCGTTACGTGTTGGCGACATGTGTGCTGAAGGTGTAACATAGCGCCGTGGCCGAGGTCCTCACCACGATGCTCCCACCGGAGGAGCTGCTGACGACCCCCGTGGCCGACGGGCCCATCCTCCCGACCGGGCGGCCGGTGCCCGCGCTGCGGGTCGACCTGCGCCGCGTCCCGTCGCTGCGCAACGCCTGCAGCGTCGTGAGCGCCTATGCGCAGACGCTGGGCATCATCGTGGCCGCGGTGTGGATCGGTCAGTGGTGGTCGTATCTGCTGGCCTTCCTGCTCATGGGCCGCGCCCACGCGCAGCTGGCCGCGCTGATGCACGAAGCCGCTCACCGGCTGCTCTTCCGCAACAAGGCGGCCAACGACTGGGTCGGGCGTTGGCTGCTGGGCTACCCGTCGTTCTCACCGACCGACCAGTACCGCCGGGCGCACATGGCCCATCACCGCGAGGAGTTCGGGCCCGAGGAACCGGACCTGCCGCTCTACGTCGGCTATCCGATCCCACCGGACTCGTTCCGGCGCAAGCTCTGGCGTGACGCCACCGGACAGACCGGGTGGAAGCTGCTGAAGGGCCTGTTCGGCGCCACGCGCTCGGCCGACGCCGGGACCCGCCGCGCCGCCCGCTCGATCATCGGCGTGCAGGTCGCCCTCGCCGTGACGTCCGCGTTGGCCGGCTATCCGCTCGTGTACTGGCTGTTGTGGTTCGCGCCGTACATGACGGTCTGGCGGGTGATCAACCGGTTGCGCTCCATCGCGGAGCACGGCGGCATGACCCGCTCCAACGACCGCCGTCGCACGACGCACTCGGTCCGCCAGCACCCCTTGGCCCGCTTCATGCTGGTGCCGTACTGGATCGGCTGGCACCTGGCCCACCACTGCGACAGCGGGATCCCCATGCGCCACCTCCGGCGCTTCCACAGGGAGCTGGTGCGGTCCGGGTACATCGCCGACGGCCTGGAGTACCGGAGCTACCCGGCGCTGTGGCGCGCGTTGTCGTCGGGCCTCCCGGCCGCTCAGGCGTAGGCCGCGAACAGCTCCCGGACGGCCTTGTCCTGACCGCCGGACGTCGATGACATCACCGCGATCGGGAGGACACGGACGTCCGTCCAGGCCTCCAGACCGGCGCGTACCTCGGCGGCCGATCCGCTCAGGGTCACGTCGTGCAGCCACCGGTCGCTCATGAGATCCGGGAGCTGATCCCGCTCGCCGGCGGCCAAAGCCGCCTCGACGGACCCCATCTCCTCGGCGTAGCCCACATCGCGCCAGTAGTTACGATAGTTCGGCAACGACAGGTAACGGCTCATGGTCCGGCGGTTGACGGCGTCGGCGGCTGCCCGGTCGTCGTCGATGACCGTGGGGATCATGTTGGCCCGGAAGAACTCGTCCGCCGCCGCGCCTGGCACCCGGGCGAGCTGGTCGTCCATGGCGCTGCGGGCGGCATTGGCCCAGATGGCGCCGCCGGCAATCTCGACCGCCAGCGCGAGCATGCGGTCCCGCATCGTGGCCAGGTAGATGGGCGGGGTCTGCTCACCGGCCGCGGCCCGAACGTCGCTCACGTACTGACGGATGTCCGCCAGCGGGCGACCGACCTCGACACCCAGGCGCTGGTGGACAGGGCCGTGGCTCACCCCGAGCCCGAGGCGGAAGCGCCCGCCCGACACCTCTTCCAGATAGCTGGAGCTGCCCGCCGTCTCGGCCGCGTGGGCCAGGTAGATCGGCTGGATCGAGGTCCAGAACGGGATGCTGGTCGTCAGATGGGCCAAGGAGACGCACAGTCCCGTGGCGTTGCCCAGGCTGGGGCAGGCGATGCCGGCGAAGCCGAGCCGGTCGGCCTCCTGCGCCAGCTCCAGGATGGCCGCTCGCTTGCCGGGCGACGCGACCAGGGACAACGCGGGACGAGAGGGATCGGCCACTGTCGGGCACGGTACCCGGTGGGAGGAGCCACGGGCCCAGGTGGCCCCGCCAGGTACGGTCGCGGCGTGCGCATCGGACTGGTCTGCCCGTACAGCCTCACGGTGCCGGGCGGCGTCCAGGGCCAGGTGCTGGGCCTGGCTCGCGTGCTGCGCTCGATGGGTCACGAGGCGCGGGTGCTCGCGCCCTGCGACGGCCCGCCGCCGGAGTTGTTCGTCATCCCGCTGGGCAACTCCATCCCGACCGCGGCCAACGGCTCGGTGGCGCCCCTGGCCCCAGACGCGTCCTGCGCGCTGCGGACCATCCGGGCCCTGGCCGACGAGGCCTTCGACGTGCTCCACCTCCATGAACCGCTGGCACCAGGGCCCACCATGACGGCGCTCGTCATGCATCCGGCGCCGGCCGTCGGGACGTTCCATGCCGCGGGGGACAGCAAGTCGTACCGGTTCGCCAACCGCAGCCTGAACTGGCTGGCCGGGCGACTCGACCTGCGGGTGGCCGTGTCCGATGACGCCCGGGAGCTGGCCGAGCGCTACTTCGGCGGGACGTACGACATGCTGTTCAACGGCGTGGAGGTGGAGCGCTTTCGGATTCCGGCGTCGATCGAGCGGACCGGGCCCACGATCATGTTCTGCGGCCGGCACGAGCCGCGCAAGGGGCTCGACGTGCTGCTGAACGCGCTGGCCGAGCTCCCAGCGGACGTGCGCTGCTGGGTGGCCTCCGACGGTCCGGAGACGGGGGAGCTGCAAGCCAGCTTCGCCGGCGACGCCCGCATCGAATGGCTCGGCCGTCTCACCGACGCGGAGAAGATGGCTCGTCTGGCGTCGGCCGACGTGTTCTGTGCCCCGTCCCTGCGGGGCGAGTCCTTCGGTGTCGTGCTGATCGAGGCCATGGCCGCGGGGACGCCGATCGTGGCCTCCGACCTTCCCGGCTACCGCCGGGTCGCCCGGCCCGACGTCGACGCCCTGCTCACCCCTCCCGGCGACACGGCCGCGCTGGCCGCCGCCCTGAAGCGGGTGCTGGCCGATCCCGACCTGGCGGGCAGTCTGCGGGCCAGCGGGAACGCACGGGCCGAGGAGTTCTCGATGCGCTCGCTCGCCGAGCAGTACGTGCTGCGGTACCAGGACCTGCGCGAACAGGCGGCGTCGGAGGCCGACGGAGGACGGATGGGTGCCCGGGTTCCGGCATGGGTCCGCCGTATCATGGCGCCGTCATGACCTGGCTCATCGTCCTCATCGTGATCGTCGTCGTGGTCGGCCTCGTTGTCCTGTTCCTCTACAACGGCCTGATCAACAAGCGGAACCGGGTGGAGAACGCCTGGTCCCAGATCGACGTTCAGCTCAAGCGCCGCCATGACCTGATCCCCAACCTGGTGGAGACGGTCAAGGGCTACGCCGCCCACGAGCGAGGGACGCTCGATGCCGTTGTGCAGGCTCGCAACGCCGCCATCAGCGCGACCGGCCCGGTGGCGACGGCGCAGGCCGAGAACCAGATCACCGGCGCGCTGCGTCAGCTCTTCGCCCTGTCCGAGGCCTACCCCGACCTCAAGGCCAACCAGAACTTCCTGTCGCTGCAGGAGGAGCTGTCGGCCACGGAGGGCCGGGTGGCGTACGCGCGGCAGTTCTACAACGACTCCGTGCTGACCTACAACACAGGCATCCAGAAGTTCCCGGCCGCGCTCATCGCGACCCGGATGGGCTTCAAGTCCCGTGAGTACTTCGAGGCGGACGAGGACGCCCGCGACACGCCGACAGTCCAGTTCTGACCGTCCTCGGCCCCGCCTGATCCGCCACCGTGTACGAGCTCATCGCGTCCAACAAGCGCCGCAGCATCCTGCTGGTGGCCGGCTTCATCGGCGTGGTCTGCCTGGTCGGTGCCGCCTTCGGGCTGCTGTTGGGCTTCGGCTGGCAGGGAACGCTGATCGCGCTCGTCATCAGCGCAGGCGTGGCCTTCATGTCCTACTGGAAGGCCGACTCGGTGGCGCTCGCCGTCAGCCGGGCTCACCCGGCCGACCCGGCCCAGTACCGCCGGCTGTACAACCTGGTCGAGGGGCTGACCATCGCCAGCGGGCTGCCGATGCCCCGCATCTACATCGTCGAGGACCCGGCTCCCAATGCCTTCGCCACCGGGCGCAACCCCCGGCACGCGGCCATCGCCGTGACGACGGGCCTGCTCGAGAAGATGAACCGGGTGGAGCTGGAGGGCGTGCTGGCTCACGAGCTGAGCCACGTCAAGAACTACGACATCCTGGTCTCCACCATCGCCGTGACCCTCGTCGGCGCCATCATGCTGCTGTCCGACATCGCCATCCGCACCATGTGGTGGAACGGCGGGCGGGTGCGGCGCGAGGGCGACCACAACAATCACAACAACCCCCTCGCCCTGTTCGGCCTGCTGTTCATCATGCTCTCGCCCTTCATCGGCCGGGCGATGCAGGCCGCCGTCAGCCGCCGCCGTGAGGCGCTGGCCGATGCGTCCGCGGTGCAGATGACGCGCTATCCGCCGGGCCTCATCTCCGCCCTGGAGAAGCTGCTGGCCGACTCCACGGTCACCCACTCCGCCTCGAAGGCCACCGCCCACCTCTGGATCGAGCAGCCCATGTCAGGCGTGGGGGACCAGGGGCGCTTGGGGACCTTCAACCGCCTGTTCGACACCCACCCGCCCCTGGAGGACCGGATCGCCGCCCTCCGCGAGCTCTGAAGGTACCCATGACCCCTCTCCGAACCCCGACCCGGCGCGTGCTGGCGCTGACCGTGGCCGCCTCGGCGGTGCTGGCCGCGTGCGGTGGCGGCGGCGAGAGCGCCTCGACCACCGAGACACCGACCACCAGAGCCACGACCACCACGACGGAGGCGACGACCACCACCACGACCGAGGCGCCCACCACCACCGTCGCCAGTACGACCACGATCCCCATCCCTATCGCCCCCCTCACGGGCCTGCCCGCCGCGGACGCGCTCTACGCCGCCCGGCCGGCGCTCGTCGTCAAGTACGACAACCACCGCGATGCGCGCCCGCACGCCGGCTTGAACCAGGCGGACATCGTGTACGAGGAGATCGTCGAGGGGATCACCCGGTTCTTCGCCATCTTCCAGTCGACCGATGCCTCACCCATCGGGCCCATCCGTTCGGCGCGGACCACCGATGTCGATCTGATCAACCAGCTGAACCGTCCGTTCTTCGTCTGGTCGGGTGGCAACCGCAACGTGGTCCGGGCGATCGGCAACGCCAACGGCGTCAGCCGGGCCCACGGGCAGGGTCCCGGGTGGTACCGCGACCCCGACCGCCGCCGGCGCACCGCCGTGGAGCACACGCTGATGAACGACGGCACGCCCGGCCTGTTCGCCACCGTCGAGCCAGGGCAGGGCACGCCGTTCCCGTTCTTCTCCTACCGGCCGGCCGGCGTGGCGTCGGCCGGTCAGCCCGTGACCACCATCGACGCGCAGCTCGACGGCGTGAACCTGCAATGGATGTGGGACCCGGCGCAGGGCGTGTGGATCCGTAGCGAATACGGCGCTCCCCATGTCGACGCGTCCGGCGCGCCCATCACCGCGTCCAACGTCGTGGTCCAGTTCGTCCCGTACCAGGCCAGCTCCGCCGACCGGCGTTCGCCGGAGGCGGTGACCGTGGGCGAGGGAGACGCCTGGGTGTTCACCGACGGGAAGCTGATCTTCGCCCACTGGTCCCGCCCGGATGCCAGCCGTCCGGCGGTGTTCACCGACGCCGGCGGTCAGCCGGTGCTGCTGACGCCCGGCCGCACCTGGATCGAGCTGGCCGAGGCCGGCGTCTCGGCGGTCGGCTACGCCTGAGTCTCCCGACGAGGCTGCATCGCCCTCGGAGAATCGGGGGGCGCCGAATAGACTGAGGACATGGCCGACCAGCCCAACTCTCCGTCGTCCAGCTCTTCTTCGATGGGGCAGACCGGCACCTTCCCCGTGAAGCGCGGCCTGGCCGAGATGCTCAAAGGCGGCGTCATCATGGACGTGGTCACCTCGGATCAGGCGAAGATCGCCGAGGATGCCGGCGCCACGGCAGTGATGGCGCTGGAGCGGGTGCCCGCCGACATCCGCGCCGACGGTGGTGTGGCCCGCATGAGCGATCCGGAGATGATCGAGGGCATCAAGGCCGCGGTGACCATCCCGGTGATGGCCAAGGTCCGCATCGGGCACTTCGTCGAGGCGCAGATCCTGGAGGCCCTCGGCGTCGACTACGTCGACGAGTCCGAGGTGCTCACCCCGGCCGACGAGGCACACCACATCGACAAGCACGCGTTCACGGTGCCGTTCGTCTGCGGGGCGACGAACCTCGGCGAGGCACTGCGCCGGATCGGCGAGGGGGCGGCCATGATCCGCTCGAAGGGCGAGGCCGGCACCGGCAACATCGTCGAAGC
>DASTFY010000114.1:0-5191 GCA_035719525.1 Acidimicrobiales bacterium | reverse complement strand
GGCTCGAAGCGGCTGAGCAGCAGTGCGCCCTGGCGTCCGTTGCCGAGTTGGTTGGCGAGGCCGATGCCGCCCACAGCCAGGGCGAGGCCGACGAGGACCTCGTTGGCCCGGATCACCACCGCGGCGGCGGCGAACACGGTCCCGGCCAGTGCACCGACGAGAAGACCGACGGCGAGCGCGAGGAACGGGTTCCGGGTGTTGGTGCCCACCATGAAGGCGCCTACGGCCCCCAGGCTGAGCAGACCCTCCTGGCCCAGGTTCAGCGTGCCGGCCCGCTCGTTCAGCATCTCCCCCTGTGCGGCCAGCGCAACGCTCGTGCTGGCCGGCAGGGCCGTCTGGAGGATGTCGGCGAGGAGGCTCACTCGGCCGTCACCGCCTCGAGGCCGCCCGAGCGCACGAGTCGGAACCGGGCCGCGACCTCGCCCACGGCGATGCCGAGCAGCACCAGTCCGTAGACGGCGGCCACCACGAACACCGACAGCCCGTCGGACTGCAGCGTGATCCCCGAGTGCAGCATGGTGGCGATGAAGATCGAGCCGATCACCACGCCGACCACCGAGTTCCCGGCCAGGGCGGCCACGATGAAGCCGGACAGCCCGTAGTTGTTCGAGATGGAGGAGTTCAGCCGCTGGGCCGGTCCGGCCAGGTGGAGCATTCCCGACAACCCGGCGATGGCGCCAGAGAGGAGCATCACCACCACGATGCGTCGCGTGACCCGGATCCCGGCGAACTCGGCGGCGCGGGGGTTTCCGCCGATCATGTCCACCTCGTAGCCCCAGCGGGTGTAGCGGAAGACCGCGAAGATCACCGCGGCGATGACGAAGGGGACGATGACGCTGAGGTACAGCGTGGTGGAGCCGGGGAAGTAGGGCATCCGCGACTGCACGACGGCGGTCGACTGCACCACCGATGCGGCCCGGTCGTTCCAGATGTCGAAGCTGAACCATGCCACCCACTGGATGGCGACGAAGTTCAGCAGCAACGTCGTGATGATCTCGTTGACCTGCCACCGGGCTCGCGCCAACGCCGGGACCAGGATCCACGCCGCGCCGGCGAGGGCCGCGGCCGTGGCCATCACGAGCAATACCAGGTACAGGGGACCGTCCCAGTAGATGCCGATGCCGGCGGCGGCCCAGGCGCCCATGAAGAACTGGCCCTCGGAGCCGATGTTCCAGATCTTCATGCGCAGCGCGATGTGGACCGCCAGTGCGTTCATCAGGATGGGCGTGAGCAGCAGCGCCATCTCCTCCAGTCCCTGGCGCTCCCCGAACGTGCCATCGAGTGCCTTGCCCAGCAGGCTGAACGGGTCTCTTCCGGTGAGTGCGAGGACGACGGCGGCCACGATGAGAGCGACCCCCACCCCGGCCAGGCGCCCTAGCGCGGCCTGGGTGGGTGGCACGCTCAGCCGCCGCTCGAGGCGGAGCCGGCCGCGCACCGCCTGGGGAGCCGGGGCCTGCGCGACGGCCATCAGCCGGCCTCGGTGGTGTCCGGGGGCGCTGAGCTGTGGCCGCCCATGAGGAGGCCGAGCCGCTCCCGGTCGGCATCGCGCCGATCGAACAGGCCGACGATCCGGCCTTCGTACATCACGGCCACACGGTCGCTGAGCAGCAGCACCTCGTCCAGATCGTCCGAGATGAGGAGCACTGCGCAGCCGTCGTCGCGGGCCTTGAGCAGTGCCTCCTGCACGTCCTGAGCGGCGTTCACGTCGAGTCCCCGGGACGGGTGCATGGCGACGAAGGCCGACGTGGCGACCAGCGCCTCTCGATGGACGATGAGGCGCTGCTGGTTCCCCCCCGACAGGATGCTGGTGGTCGACAGGACGGAAGGGGTCTGCACCCGGGCCCGGGCGACCAGCCGCTGCGCGAAGGCCAGGATGGCCGGCCGCTTCAGCCCCACCCGGCCGGACAGCTCCGGGCTGCGATAGTGGCGCAGGACCGCGTTGTCGCGGACCGGGGCGCTGCGCACCAACCCGGTGCCGATGCGGTCCTCGGGGATGCTCCCCACGCCGGCCGCGGCGAAGCGCCGGGGGTTGGCATCGGTAAGGCGTTCCCCACTGAGCAGGACGTGGCCCGAGTCGGGCTTGCGGAGCCCGGTCAAGAGCTCGGCCAGCTCGGATTGACCGTTGCCGGACACGCCGGCGATGCCCAGGATCTCGCCTTGGCGCACCGCAAGGCTGACGTCGTGCAGTGCTGGCAGTCCACGAGCGCTGCGGGCCGAGACGGCGCGGAGCTGTAGCACCGATGCATGGTCAGAGGTGTCGCGGTGCACGACCTCGAGCTCCCGCTCCTCACCCGTCATCAGGCGGGCCAGCTCGCGAGCGGTGGCGCCGGTGGCCTCCCGGGTGACGACCCTCCGGCCGCCGCGCAGCACGGTGATCCGGTCGCCGACCTCGAGGACCTCGTTGAGCTTGTGGGAGATGAAGACCACCGTGCGCTCGGCCGCCACCAACGACCGCATCACCGCGAAGAGGTCCTTGGCCTCCGCCGTGGTGAGCACCGCGGTCGGCTCGTCCAGGATGAGCGTCCGGGCGCCGCGAGCCAGCACCCGCAGGATCTCCACCCGCTGCTGCTCGCCCACGGAGAGCTGCCAGACCTTGGCCTCCGGGTCGACCCGGAGGCCGAACTGGTCCATCAGGCGTTGCGTCCGGGTCACCAGTTCCCGCCGCGTGACGACGGTCGGCGTGGCGTCCCAGCCCAAGTGCACGTTCTCGGCCACCGTCATCGGAGCGACGAGCCGGAAGTGCTGGTGCACCATCCCGATGCCCGCCGCGATGGCCTGGGCCGGCGAGTGGAGCTGGTGGACAACGCCATCGATCTCGATCTGGCCGGCATCGGCCCGGTAGATGCCGGCCAGGATGTTGCTCAACGTGGTCTTGCCGGCGCCGTTCTCGCCCAGCAGCGCATGGACCTCGCCGCGGCGCAACTCGAGGTCGACGTCGGCGAGCGCCACCACGCCGTCGAAGCTCTTCGAGATGTTGCGGGCGAGGACGGCGGGCCTCGGCGCCTCCGTCGTCACCCCTCGACCGCCAGCGTCAGCCCTCGACGCCGGACACGCCCTCGGCGGCCCAGTCGATGAGGTAGGCCTGCTGGTTGTCCAGGCTCTCGCCCTCCTTGACCCGCTCGGTGCCGTTGCTGTCGAGGATGGGCCCGGTGTACGGGTTGAGCGAGCCGTCCAGCAGCTGGGGCCGGAGCTTGTCCACCTCGGCGCTGACGTCGGCCGGCACGTTGTCGCCCCAGGTGCCCAGGTCGAGGGCCAGCAGGTCGGGCTCCGTGCCGGGGGCCCACGTCCCGTCGAACATGGCCTGGGCCTGCTCGATGTAGTACGGCCCGAAGTCCAGTTGCAAGGTGTTGACGTAGACCTCGGGGCCGAACTGGCGGACGTCGGTGTTCCACGCGCCGGCCCAAACTCCGGCGTCGTTGGCCACCTGCAGGAACGACGGCTCGTCCATCACCGCGAAGATGAAGTTGATGTCCTCCGCGAGGAGCGCGTTGGCCGCGGCGGTGGCCTTGGGCGGATCGAAGAACGAGCTGATCATCACGGCCTTCACCGTGGCGTTCGGGTTGATGGTCCGGGCGCCCAGCACCAGCCCGTTGACGTCGTTGTAGGCCGTGGCCGTCGGGAACGCCCCGATGTAGCCGATCTTGACGTCCTGGCCCTCGTTGAGGAGCGCGGCCGCCACTCCCATGGCGTAGGTGGGCTGGTGGTGAGCCAGGTAGTAAGAGCCGAGGTTGTCGGTGTACACGTGGCCGTTGCACTCGCGGAACTTGGTGTCCGGGTTCTTGGCCGCCACGTCCGACAGCAGCGTGGAGTACTCCGTGTTGGCGATGACCAGATCGTGGTTCTGGGCCAGGTCCTCGAGGATCGGCGTGGTCTGGGCCGGGTCGAACATGACGTTCTCGACGTACTGGCCCTCGACCGTGTCGCCGAACTTGTCGAAGACGGCCTGGCGCCCCCGGTGGTGCTCCTGGGTCCATCCGTTGTCGTTGATGGGCCCGATGTAGGCGAAGCCGAGGCGGAGCTTGTCCAACGCCGCGCCCCCTGCACCGGCCGCGCCGGTGGTGGCCGTGGTGTCGCCACTCGCCGTGTCGCCCGTCGTCCCGGCGGTGGTCCCGCCCCCGCTGTCGCTGTCGGATCCGCACGCTCCGAGGATCGTGCCTCCGAAGAACACGCCAGCCGCTCCCGCCGCGCTCATCTGGATGAGCCTCCGCCGGCTGAGTCCTGGACCGAGCGGCACCGCCGACGGTCGTGATTGCTTTCTCACAAGCCCTCCCCCAAAAGTGCTTCACGAAGGCCGCTCACTCGACCCCCGCTGCGGATGGTAGTGGGGGATGGCGCCGGGCCGCGGCCTTTTCGCCGGAACCGCCAGGTGAGCGAGCGGGGTATGGTCGCCGCATTGCCATGCGGGCGGAGTTCACCATCTTTCCGTTCCGGGAAGGCGAACCGGAGGGCGTAGGCGGGTGAAGCCGCCCCCATTCGCCTATCACGCCCCCGCATCCCTGGAAGAGGCCCTCGACCTCCTCGGCGAGCTCGGGGACGGGGCGGCGGTGCTGGCCGGTGGCCAGAGCCTGATCCCTTTGCTCAACCTGCGCCTCGCCGCGCCCGACGCCGTGGTCGACCTTCGACGGATCGGCTGCCATGCGATCGTTGTCGGGCCCGATGGCGCGCAGATCGGGGCTATGGCCCGGGCCTCGGTGGTGGAGCGGGACGAGGAGGTGGGTGTCGCGGCGCCGAGCCTCGTCGAGGCCCTGCACGAGGTCGGGCATCCCCAGATCCGCAACCGCACCACGATCGGCGGCTCCGTCGCCCACGCTGATCCGGCGGCCGAACTGCCCACCGTCCTCGTCGCCCTGGACGGCGCGATCATCCTGCGCAGCGGGGCGCGTGGTGAGCGCACCGTGCCCGCGACGGAGTTCTTCGACGGCGTGTTCAGCACGATCCGAGAGTCCGACGAGCTGGTGACCTCGGTGTGGTTCCCCCGCTTCGACGGGCCATCGACGTTCCTCGAGTTGGCCCGGCGCCCGGGAGACTTCGCCTTGGTCGGCGCCTGCCTGGCGCTCTCGGTGGCCGGCGGTGTCGTGCGAGACGTGCGGATCGGTCTGTCCGGGGTGGCCGACCGCCCCGTGCGAGCCCGCGACGCCGAGGACCTCCTTCGGGGCGAGCAGCTCACCTCGGCCCGGCTGGCCGAGGCGGC
>DASTFY010000113.1:0-9089 GCA_035719525.1 Acidimicrobiales bacterium | reverse complement strand
TCCTCCGGCGGGGCCAAGAGACCGTCCGTCCCTGCTCAGAGGCGAGATCAGTCAGCGCGCTCGGAGGTGTCTGGCGCGCTCGGAGGTGTCTGGCGCGCTCGGAGGGACTCGAACCCCCAACCTTTTGATCCGTAGTCAAATGCTCTAATCCATTGAGCTACGAGCGCGTGGTGGGCGAACCCGCATCCTACGGCGGCACCGGTCTCGGCGGAACCCGGTTGGTCAGCCGCCCCAGGGGGCCCAGCCGGAGCGCTGGTAGAGCGCGTAGGCCACGACGCAGTTGACGAGGGGATCGGTGAGCTGGTCGACGGTGAAGCCGAGGGAGTTGATCAGCTTGACGTGGACGGACCCGTAGATCTGGAACAGGCCGGTGCAGCAGAAATTCTGGGCGTTGGGGTCGAAGTGGGACTCGCGGTAGGCGATGGCCAGCGCCTTCTCCTCGATGTCGTCGGGAAAAACGTCCCGGATGAGCTGCACCACCTCGCTCTCGCCCCACACCCGCGGCGGCTCGGGCGGAGGCGGGGGCGGCGGGGCGGTGGTGGGCGGCGGCTTGGGGGCCGAGGTGGGCTTGGGAGCCGAGGTGGGCTTCGCTCCCGCCGACTCTGGTGCGGCGGCCGCGGCCTGGGAGGCGGCGGCATCAGCCGTGGTCGGCGCGGCCGTCGTCGGCGGGGGGATGGTGGCGGGCAGAGTGCCCTCCGCCGGGGCGAGCGCGGGGATGGTGCCGGCGATCGCGGGCAGCACGGTGGTCGTGGTGGCCAGGGCCGGCTCCACCGCCACGGCTGCCCCCGGCAGGTTCTGGGTCTTGACCACCTCGCTGCCGCTGCTGCGGCCCAGCAGGATGGCGATCGGGGTCACGATGAGTCCGGCTGCGGCCAGCACGGCGAGGCGAACGAGGAAGGGGTCGCGCGCGGCGCGGCGAGCCCGGTCGGCCGGGGGCGAGTAACGAGGAGCGGAGCGGTTCATGGCAAGGCGTCCCTGCGTGCCTCGGCCCGGCAGCCGGGCCGGCCCGGCCGGGGCTGGGGACGACGGCCCGCCGAACCGGCGTTCCTCCGCCCCCCGACGAGGGTGATCCCGTGGTCGGAAGGGGGCCAGGTCTAGCCCGCTCGTAACCAGAATGCAACACCACGGCGGCGGCGAGCGTGACCGACGTCACATGCGGAGGGTGATGGCGGAGAGGGTGGGATTTGAACCCACGGTCGCGTCAACCACGACAACGCCTTAGCAGGGCGCCCCATTCGGCCTCTCTGGCACCTCTCCGGGGGTGGGACGATCGTAGCGGACCACCCGAGCCGCCCCACCGGCCGAAATGGGCCAGACCGGGCCGCTCTGCCCGGCCTACCGTCGCGCCATGGGCTCGCTCCAGGTCAGCCACTTGCGTTGGGCGCGGCCGGGCGGCGACACCCTGTTCGACGACGTCTCGTTCCGGGTCGGCGATGGCGACCACGTCGCCCTGGTGGGCGCCAACGGCGTCGGAAAAACGACCCTCCTGCGCATCATCGGTGGCGACCTGGCCGGCGCCGACGGCACGGTCGCCATCGATGGCCGCCTCGCCGTGATGCCCCAGCTCGTGGGCTCGATCCGGGACGGCACCACCATCCAGCAGCTCCTGCTCTCGTTCGCGCCCACGGCCGTTCAGCAAAGAGCGCGGGATCTCGCCGAGACGGAGGCCGCCCACCTCGCCCGGGCCGACGACCCCGGCGCCGCGGTCGCCTACGCCCAAGCCATCAGCGACTGGGCCGAGGTCGGCGGCTACGACGTCGAGGTCCTGTGGGACACGGTGACCACCAAGGTGCTCGGTTTGCCATACGAGGAGGTCCGGGCTCGGGCCGTGTCCACCTGCTCGGGCGGCGAGCAGAAGCGTCTGGCTCTGGAGGCGCTCCTGTTGGGCGAAGCCGCCGTCCTCCTGCTCGACGAGCCCGACAACTTCCTCGACGTCGCGGGCAAGCGATGGTTGGAGGACGAGCTGAGGCGCAGCCTGAAGACCATCCTCTTCGTCAGCCACGACCGCGAGCTCCTCGCCGGCGTCGCCACGAAGATCGTCACCGTCGAGGCCAAGGGCACCTGGACCCACGGCGGCCCCTTCGGCACCTACCACCAGGCGCGCGCGGCTCGGAACGAGCGCTTGGCCCGCGACGCCGCCCAGTGGGAAGGCGAACGCGAGCGCCTGGAGGATCTGGTCAAGCTGATGCGCCAACGGGCGACGATCTCGGAGGCGTTCACCAGCCGGCTCAAGGCGGCCGAGACCCGCTTACGGCACTTCGAGGAGCGGACCAAGCCACCGGAGCTGGTGCAGGACCAGCGCGTGGACGTCCGCATCCGCGGCGGCCGGACGGGACGCAAGGCGGTGATGGTCGAGGACCTCGCGCTGCACGGGCTCACCGACAATTTCGCGGCCGAGATCTGGTACGGCGAGCGCGTGGCCGTCCTCGGCCCCAACGGCGCCGGAAAGAGCCACTTCCTCCGGCTGCTGGCCGGCGACAGCACCGTGGCCCACGACGGCGCGGTTCGCCTCGGCGCTCGTGTGGTGCCGGGGCACTTCAGCCAGACTCACGATCACCCGGACTGGCGGGGCCGGACCCTGCTGGAACTGCTCGAGAAGCGCGACGTGGTCCGCGGGCCGGCCATGGGCATGCTGCGCCGCTACGAACTACAACGCGCCGCCGAGCAACGGTTCGAGACTCTCTCGGGCGGTCAGCAGGCCCGCTTCCAGATCCTGTTGCTGGAGCTGGACGGCGCCACCCTGCTCCTGCTCGACGAGCCCACGGACAACCTGGATCTGGAGTCGGCGGAGGCGCTCGAGGACGGTCTCGCCGCCTTCGAGGGCACGGTGATCGCGGTCACCCACGACCGTTGGTTCCTGCGCAGCTTCGACCGCTTCCTGCTGTTCGACGACGATTGCGCCGTCATGGACCTACTGGAGCCGCCGCCGTTGTACCGCTGAGCTACGGGGCTGAGGCATCGAAGCCCATCTGCTGGCGGCCCAGCTCGGTCAGGTCCTCCACCGTGGCGCGGCCCACGAAGTCGACCTCGTGGTGCTCCGGCGCGAAGTCGGGCGCGCTCTCGCCGGCCAGGAACGCTTCGCGCTGCCGCATCAGGTAGGTGCGGTTCTTCGCGCAGTCGGGTGCGGCGCCGATGTACATCACGTCGCTGTACCGGGCGCCGCCATGGTGGTCCTCGACGCCGTGCAGCACGTCGGGGTGCCAGAACACCGTGTCGCCCGGTTCGACGACGGGAACGGTCATCAGACCCTCGAGTAGCTCGGCGTGCCACGCCGGTCTGGCGGACAGGGCGCGGCCTGGCCGCGCTCCGCACAGGTCCTCATCCGGCACGTCGTCCTGCAGGGCCCTGAGCAACATGTACGCCACGCCGAGGATCACGGGCACGACCTGCAACGTGCCGTCGCCCGGTCCCTGGCGGGTCAGCGCGGTCCATCCCTGGAACGTGCGGAACATGCTGCACACCGCGGGCGAGGGGATCTCCCGCACCTCCGTTCGGTGCGCGCCGTCGAAGGGGTCGAACTGGCGCCACTGACCGTCGAAGAGATGCCGGTAGACACGCTGGTAGCCGGGATCGAGCCAACGCTCCACCGAGCCGGCGTCCATGTGTGCGGAGAGGCCGAGGCTGCTGTCACCCGGCTCGCGGCGCCGGATGCGGTCCGCATATGTGCACTCCCGACCCGGGTCGAAGAAGACCTCCCCATCGCGGCTCGCCTTCCACAGGCCGTTGAGGAAAGCCCTGGTGCGGGCCAGGCTGAGGGCCTGCCGAGCGAGCACCTGCGGACGGGACCAGTAGATCCCGAAGATCTGTGGCCGCGAGGACTCCAGGCTGCTGAAGTAGCGATCGAGGTCGGGATCGCGACCGGCCATGAGGTCACCGTTCGACAGGACGTAGCGCGCCAGCTCCTCGTCCCACTCGGTGGCGAGTGCCGGTGGGAAGACGCCCCGGACGATGACCACGCCGCGGCGCCTGATCGCCTGCACCTGGTCGTCGTTCACCAGGCGCGCATCGACGGTGGCGAAGTCCAGCTCCGGGATCACCGAGCGCCCGGCCGCGTTGGCGGTGCGAACCTCCTCCACCTCGCGGCGCACGTGATCGCGGACCTCGGCGAAGGTCTCGCGGTATCCGGGCAGCTGGTCGCGGAGCTGGCTCTTGGTGGTGACGATGGCGTCCGTGACTGCTTCGAGGTCGATGCTCATCTCCGAATGCTCGCGCTCGCGGGGAGTCGGTATGGTCCCACCGTCATCATGCGCATCGAGGGGGACTTCTGGGCCGACGGGGCGGTCTGCGTGCGGGATGCGTTCAGCGCGGAGCAGTGCGAGCTGGCCCGTCGCGCCATCGACCGCAACCTGGCTTCGCTCTCACCGCAGGCCAAGCGCGCCAGCGCCGATGCCGATGGCGCCTTCGTCGAGGACTTCTGCAACTGGAACCGCCTCGCCGAGCTGGAGACCTTCATCCGCACCTCGCCTGCGGCCGAGATCGCCGGCGGGTTGATGGGATCCCGGCGGGTGCGCCTGTACCACGATCATGTCCTCGTCAAGGAGCCGGGAACCCGCCAACGCACGCCCTGGCACCAGGACCTGCCGTACTACAACGTCGACGGTCGGCTGAACGCCAGCATGTGGTTCCCGGTCGACCCCGTGTCCCGGTCGGCCACCTTGGAGTTCGTGGCCGGGTCCCACCTCGGCCCCTGGTTCATGCCCCGGTCCTTCCTCGATGGCGAGTCGAAGTGGTTCCCCGAGGGGACCTTGGCCGAGCTGCCCGACATCGACGCCGAACCCGAACGCTTTCGCGTGATCGGCTGGGCGCTGGAGCCCGGAGACGCCGTGTTCTTCCACATGCTCACCCTGCACGCGGCCGGCGGGGTCGACGGGCCGAACCGCCGGCGGGTGCTGTCGGTCCGGTTTCTGGGCGATGACATGGTGCACGCCCCGCGGTCGTGGACCACCTCACCGGCCTTCCCCGGCCTGGAGCAGGAGCTGCCCGCCGGTGCCCCGATGGACCACCCGCTCTTCCCGGTGGTCTGGGAGGCCAGCTGACGCCGGCTCAGCCCGCGCCGGCGGCCTCGAGGATGGCGACCATCTCCAGGTAGCCGCCGTCGCGGGCGTGGGCCAGCGGGGTGACGCCCGATCCGTCGGGCAGGTTCACATCGGCGCCGCCGCCGACGAGTCGGCGCACCACCTCGACGTGCTGGGCATCACCGCCCCCCAGGAGAATGGCCTCCAGCAGGGCGGTCCAGCCGAGATGGTTCACGTGGTCGACATCGACTCCGGCCGCCAGCAGCTCGGACACGATGTCGGCGAAGCCGCGGTCGGCGGCGCGGATCAGACCCGTGCCGTTGTAGCTGTCGAGGCTGGAGATGTCGGCGCCGTTGGCCAAGGTCAGCCGCAGCAGCTCCAGCCCGGCCGCCTCGCCGATCTCCGAGGTGGCGATGAGATACGGGCTCTGCCGGGTGGCGTCCTGCGTGTTGACGTCCGCTCCGGCCTCGATCAGCAGCCGGGCCGCCGCGACGTGGCCGCCGTACGAAGCGGCGATGAGGGCCGTCCGCCCGCGCCCATCGACCGCCGTGACGCTGGCGCCCGCCTCGAGCTGGCGTCGCAGCTCGTCGAGGTCGCCGCCATCGGCGGCGGCGATGAGCGTCTGGTCAGCCGCGGTGCCCGCGCTCACCACCGCCTCACCGGCGGTGGGGCCAGCGGGCCGGTCGTCGGCACAGCCCGCTGCCGCCGCGGCGAGCAGCAGCAGCGTCCAGGTGGCCCGGGCGCCGAATCCGAGCTCATCGGCGCTCATGCCGAGGTCGAGAAGCCGTCGATCTCGAGCTTGAACTCGGCGCCGGCGTCGACCAGGGAGTCGAACAGGTGCTGGCCGGACGACCGCTCGCAATGGAGCAGGTAGGACCGGGTGCCGTCACCGAGGTCGTCGCGGACGACATCGGTGACCAGCTCGGCCACCGCGCTGCGGAAGGCCGAGCCATTGGGCGTGACGTCGGGGCGCAGGTCGATCGCGCACACCTTGGCCAGCACCTGCGGCCCGTCGTCACCCGTGAGCCGCAGCAGCGCGCGCCCGTGCGTGAGGTCGACGACGGTGGCGAAGCCGGGCAGCGAGCCGGCGAGCGCGCTGGCGATGGTTCCGCTCTGCCCCGGCGGGCCGATGAGCAGCCACTCCCCTGGACCGGAGCCGACGACGAGCACGCCGTCTTCCCGCCGTGACGACCGACCGAACCCGACCCCGTCGATGACAGCGGCCTCGTCAGCGCGCACAACGACCTTGCTGAGCGGCGTCTGGTCGCTGATGGTCAGCGCCGCGCCCGAGTGGAGCGTCGACACCTCCCACCCGTCCACGACCGCGGTCGGGCCGACCGGGCGCACAGGGCTCCTGGCGATCGGGGCGCCGCCGGCCCCTTGCGCACTAACCACGGAGCCGGACCCCTTCGGGATCGACGTGGGCGTGATGCTCCATCACGAGCACGGTCACGTCGCGCCCGTCCGGGAGGCGCACCGTCACCTCCGTGCCGGGTGCGGCCAGATGAGGCGCCACGATGCCCAGGCAGATCGAGCGCTCCAGGGTGGGCGACATCCGGCTCGACGTGATCCGGCCCACGATCGTGCCGGCGCCCTCGATGATCTGGCTGGCCTCCGGCGGGAGCTCCTGGGGGTCGACCGGCTGCAGGCCGACGAGGTGTGAGAAGCCCCGCCGGGCCTGCTGCCAAGCCAACTCCGGCCGGCCGGCGAAGTCCGGCTTGCCCAACTTGATCAGCCAGTCGAGCCCCGCGGAGAACCCCTGCATGAGCCCGTCCGTGTCCTGACCGATGATGAAGTGCCCCTTCTCAAGGCGCATGATGCGCTGCGCCTCCACGCCGAAGGCGCCGATCCCCAGGTCAGCACCGGTGGTGAGGAGCGCGTCCCAGACGTGCAGTCCGTACCCGGCCGGCACGTGGATCTCGTAGCTGAGCTCACCCGTGAAGCCGATGCGCCACATGAAGCACTCGGCTACCCCGGCGATGCGACCTTGGCGAACGTGCATGTACGGGAAGGCCCCAGGCTCGAGGTCGACGCCTTCCACCAGCCGTTCCATCAACGCCCGCGACTTCGGACCGGCCACGTTGATGCTGGCGTATGCGGTGGTGACCGGGGTGACGTGGACGTGCCATTCGGGGTGTTCCGTCTGCAACCAGTTCTCCACCCACTCCCAGACGGTGGCCGCACCGGAGGACGTGGTCGACATCAGGTAGTGGTCGGGGCCGAGGTGGCCGGTCACTCCGTCGTCCAGGATGACGCCGTCCTCGGCGCACATCACGCCGTAGCGGACGCCGCCGACGTCCAGCTTGGACCACTTGTTGACGTAGAGCAGGTTCAGCAGCTTCGGCACGTCCGGCCCCCGCAGGTCCAACTTGCCGAGCGGGGTGACGTCGATGATGCCCACGTTCGTCCGCACGTTGCGGACCTCGGCCGCCGGGTCTCCGTAGTGGTCGGGGCGGATCCAGTCGCCGGCCACCAGCGGGCGAGCGCCGTGAGCCTCGTGCCAGGGCTGCATGGGTGAGTAGCGGGTGTTCTCGAACATCCGCCCGGCCAGCGCGCCGAGGGTGATCGGCGCGTACGGGGGCCGCCACACCGTGGTGCCCGTTTCCTCGATGGACTGCCCCAGTGCTTCGGCCAGCACGGCCACCGCATTGACCGTCTCCAGCTTTCCCTGGGCCGATCCCATGGTCACCGTGGTGTACCGCTTGAGCAGCTCGACGGAGTCGTACCCTTCCTCGACCGCGGCGAGCAGGTCCTTCGACGACACGTCCTCGGAGAAGTCGACAACGCCGTGCGTGCTCGAGCGGAACCGGGCCGGATGCGGCTGCGTCGGTAGGTCGGGAATGCTCGTGCTGTGCCCGGCGGCCGCGCCACCGATCGCCCGGCCGTGTGCCACCAACGCCCCGGTGGAGCCGTCACCGGCCAGGCCGCCCGTGACGAGCACGTTCGGCGACAGCTCTCCTCCGGGCACGAAGCGGGCGGCGCGCTGGTCGAAGCGGGGACGATCGCCGGCCATGTTCAGCAGTGACGTCGGGGCGGTCCAGCCGACTGCGGTCACCAGCAGGTCACACTCGAGCTTCTGGCCATCGGCCAGCTCCACCTGCTCCAGGGTCCGGCCTCCGCGGGCGCGGACCACGTCGCCACCGGATCGGACATCGACGACGCGCACCACGTCTACTCCCACCCGCCGGAGGTCCTCGGCGGCCGCGTCGCCTTCGCCGTTGGCGGTCAGGACGACCGCCCGCTCACCCGGCTTCACGGCGTAGAGGTTGACGAGGCGGCGCACGGCCGTGGACAGCATGACCCCGGGGAGGTCGTTACCCTCGAAGACGTACGGACGCTCGATGAGGCCCGCCGCCACCACCAGGCGACGGGCCCGGGTCTTGACCAGCCGCTCGAACGTGTGCCCAAGGCCTCGCTGCACCACCGACAGCCAGTTGTCGTCGTAGCGGCCGGTGACCACGGAGTTGGTCATGACCTCGATGCCAGCCTGGGCGGCGACTGCGGCGCGGAGCTCGGCCAGTGCCGCCAGCTCAGCCGTGTCGCCCCAGCACAGGTGGCCGCCGAGGTCGTACTCCTCCTCGACCAGCAGCACCGTCGCACCGGCCTCGGCCGCGGCGACGGCGGCCGCCATCCCGGCCGGACCTCCACCGGCCACGCACACGTCGACGTGGGCGTAGCGCTTGTCGAACCGCGCGGGCGGGCTGTCGGCCCGGACGCGCCCTCCGGCGGCGAAGCGCCCCAGCACCTTCTGGTACGCCGGCCACAGCCGCCGCGGCTTGATGAAGGTCTTGTAGTAGAAGCCGGCACCGAGGAAGCGGCCGACCAGCCCGTTGGCGGCCTTCACGTCGAAGCGGAGCGACGGCCAGACGTTCTGCGCGCTGACTTCCATGCCGACCTGGAGCCGGCGGTGCGCGGCCCGGACGTTGGGCTCATCGCCGACCTGGACCATGCACCCGGGATCGTGGAAGGAGGCCGTAAGCATGCCTCGGGGACGGTGGTACTTGAACGAGCGTGAGAGCACCCGCTCCCCCGAGGCGGCGAGGGCCGACGCGATGGTGTCGCCGTCGAACCCCG
>DASTFY010000112.1:0-2964 GCA_035719525.1 Acidimicrobiales bacterium | reverse complement strand
GCACGCGTTACAGAGGAGCGCCACGGCTTGGCCGGGGCGCGACGAACGCTGGGGGGCTTGGGGGCCATGTCGGGGCCCCCATGTAATCAATGCCCCGTGTGCGGGAGGTTGAGAACGGGGCGGAAGCGAGTCATGAACCAGCGGCGGCTCAGCACGAAGAGCGCGAGGAACCCGGCCGTGATGGCGAGGTCGCGGGCGCCGATCGGCACCTGGCTCGTCATCGACACCGAGGGAAAGACCACCAGCACGCGCTCCAGGAAGATGGCCACCAGCCCGAGCACAGAGATGAAGAAGAGCGGCGCGTGCCGCTGCGGCGGCCGGCCGGTCAAGCGCTTGAGGAGATACACGAACGGAATCAGCCAGCCGCCGATCAGCACGATCCACGACACGGTCAGCCAGGGCTGGGCGAAGAAGCGGCGCACGAAGAACCGGGTCTCGACCGGGACGTTGCCGTACCAGATGACGAGATACTGCGACCAGAAGAAGTACATCCACATGATCGACATGGCGAACTGCAGCTTGGCCACGTCCTGCACGGCGGCCGGCGGCACCGTGGCCAGCCCCCGCGCGTTGGCGCGGATGGTCAGGATCGAGAGCAGACAGAACGTCGTGTACAGCGCGCTGACCGCGAAGTAGCCGCCGAACAGCCCGCTGTACCAGATCGGGTCGAGGGCCATGATCAGGTCGAAGCCCCACAGCGAGATCGTGATCAGCCACAGCATCAGCACCAGGGTCGCCAGCCGATTGCGGCGCACGCGCTCGATCTCGTCGTCGGCGGGAATGGGATCCCGGAGCAAGGCGCGCGCAAAGGCGTAGCACAACAGGAACAGCACGGCGGCCAGCACCAGGGTCCGGCCGAAGAAGAACGGCACGTTCAGCCAGGCGGCCTTCACCGGCACCGGCGTCGTCACCCACGGATAGAGCGTGGCTCGCCCGGCAAAGAGCAGCACCAGCAGGACGAACGCGACCGGCAGGAAGCCGATCGTGGTGATCGCCAGGCGTCGCACCGTCGGCGACCAGCGCGCCTCGGTCAGCTGCATCATGCCGGCCACGGCCGGCCCGGTGATGGCCAGCGCGCCCCAGAACACCAGGTTGACCAGGTAGATCGACCAGGCCCGCGGCCAGTCCGACGTCGTGACGAAGGCCAGCACACCGATCGCCGCCACGATCCCCCAGAAGGCGGTCATCGTTGCGCCAGCGTGCGGAGGTAGTTCACGATGTCCCAGGCTTCCCGTGAAGAGAGCGCCTCGCCGTAGGCCGGCATCACCGCGCCACCGACCACGATGTAGCTGTGCCAGTACCCGTCGGTCCGCTGCTTCTGGAGCTCCGCGTTGGTGAGGTCAGGGGTCGGGATGAACTTGACCGCGACCGGCCCGGTGGTGCCCCCCTTGCCTTCCGGCCCATGGCAGGGCGCGCAGAACGTCCGGTAGTTCTGGCGACCGAGCGCCACCGAGGCTTCGGTCGGCTTGACCGGATTGGGCTCGCGGGCCGCCACGTCACGCTGATCCTTGGGGATGATCGCCGCCGCCCCGCGGGGCAGCACGCCGCTCGGCATCGGGAAGTTCCGCTCGCCCGGCATGATGCGCGGGGTCTCGGTCATGTTGTTGACCCAGCGGAACGCCACCACTCCCCCCATCAACGCACCGGCGCCCGCGATGATGAGCAGCGTCAGCATGAAGACGTATTTCACGCCCGGACCTCCTCGGCCCCGGCGGCGCGCAGGATCTCTCGCACGGAGGCGGACCGCTCGGGCGCGCAGTGCACGGCGACGCCGAAGCGATCGTTGGTGAAGCGCGGATCGAAGGTCGGCGACGGCCGGAATTGCGGCAGCCGCCCCAGCGCCACCATGCCGATGAGCGTGGCGATACCCCCGAAGAGAATCATCATCTCGAACATGATCACCACGTAGGGAGGGCGGACCGGCAACCCCATCGGCGGCTTGCCGCCCACCACGAGGCCCCACTTCAGCGACGTCCAGGCCGTGAGCAGCCAGGCGGAGGCCAGCCCCACGAGGGCGCCCAGGAGGGTGAAGACCCGGACCCGGCTCACCGGCCGGTCACGCTCCACGACATCCTCGATCTCGTGCACCGGAATCGGCGTGTACACGGTCAGGTCGTGGTAGCCCTTGGCCTTGAGGCCCTCGAGGGCCCGCACCGTGGTGTCCACGTGGGCGAACACGCCGAGGATGGTCTCAGTGGTGGCCGGCATGCCCCGTGTCCTTCATCGGCGCCGGGATCGTCTCCTTGACCTCGACGATCGACAGCGACGGCATCAGCTTGATGAACCCCAGGAACAGCAGGAAGAACCAGGCGAAGCTGCCGACGATGATCGTGGAGTCGGTGAGTGTCGGCACGTAGATGCCCCACGTGTACGGGTAGAAATCGTGGCCCAGAGAGGGAACGATGATGTTGAAGCGCTCGAACCACATCCCGATGAGCACCAGGATGGAGACCACGTACAGGATGATCGGATTGGTCCGCGCCTTCTTCGAGAAGAGGATCAGCGGGGCCACGCAGTTGCAGAAGTACATGATGAACAGCGCCCACCAGTAGGTCCCGGTCAGCCGCCAGAACAGCGAGGCCTTCTCGAAGTGGTCGCCGCTGTACCAGGAGGTGAACAGCTCGCAGATGTAGAAGTAGGTCAGCACCAGACCCGTGACCAAGATCAGCTTGGCCATGAAGTCCAGGTGGCGATCGCGGATGTAGGTGTGCAGGCCGAAGAAGTGCCGCATCGGCAGCACGAGGATCAGCACCATGGCGAAGCCCGAGAAGATGGCGCCATCGACGAAGAACGGCGCGAACAGTGTCGAGTGCCAGCCCGGGACCAGCGCCATCGCGAAGTCCCAGGACACCACACTGTGCACGGACAGGACGAGCGGGGTGGCCAGCGCGGCAAAGAGGCCGTAGGCGCGCCGGTAGTGGCGCCACTGCCGGTCCGAGCCCTCCCAGCCGAGCGCCAGCATCG
>DASTFY010000111.1:0-4653 GCA_035719525.1 Acidimicrobiales bacterium | reverse complement strand
CGTCGCAGATGCTGGTACCCGGCCGCTGCCGCTCGACCAGCTTCTTCACCACGAGCTTCTCGACGATGAGCTTGAGAGGGATGAAGGCGACGAGACAGATCGCCAGCCGCCAGCGCCGGAAGACCGCCGCCACGACCGCCACCGCGAGCGGTACCAACAGCAGCCCGACGAGCTGGAACAGCCACATCGGCCGGTCCAGGACGTCGGGGAGGCCGTTGATCCCGTGGAACACCGCCCGCTCCCACCCGGGTACGTCCCCCGTGGACGCGACGGCCGCGCAGGCCACGAACACCACCACTGCTCCGAAGAGCTGCCAACCATCGAAGGCCCGCCGGTCGTAGGTGATCATCGGCGGGCCATGATGGCACTGGTGAGTGCCGCCGACGACCATCCGCACGCCCACGAGGAAGGCCAGCGTGGTCATCACGGTCACGACCACGGCGCGGCTGCTCGACGGGCCGGGGCTCGTCACCAGCGCCCCCTCCGCTTCGCGTTCGTGCTCATCCTCGGCTTTCTTCTCGTGCAGGCGATCGTCGGCCTCTGGACCGGTTCGCTGGCGCTGCTGTCGGACGCCGGCCACATGGCGACCGATGCCCTCGGGCTGGGCATGGCCCTGGCCGCCATCCACGCCGCCTCGAGGGCCGGAGCCAACCCCCAGCACACGTTCGGGCTGTACCGGCTCGAGATCCTCGCCGCGCTGGCCAACGCCGTGCTGCTGTTCGGGGTGGCGGCCTACGTGCTCTACGAGGCCATCATGCGACTCGGCGAGGACCGGGAGATCGACTGGGCTCCGGTGCTGATCGTCGGCCTACTCGGCCTGGCGGTGAACGTGGTCGCCTTCCTCATGCTCCGTGCGGGATCGAAGGAGAGCCTGAACGTGGAGGGCGCCTACCTGGAGGTGCTGTCCGACGCGCTCGGATCGCTCGGCGTCGTGGTGGGGGCACTCGTGTGGGGCGCCACTGGCTGGACCTGGGTCGATCCGCTGATCGGCGCCGCCATCGGCCTGTTCATCCTGCCGCGTGCCTTCCGCCTCGGCCGCGAGGCCGTCCGGATCCTGGTGCAGGCCGCGCCGGCCCGCATCGACGTCCCCGCGCTGCGGGCCGACCTGGCCGGCATCCCGGGAGTGGTCGACGTGCACGACCTCCACGTGTGGACCTTGACGTCGGACATGGAGGTGGCCTCGGCCCACCTGATGGTGCGATCGGGCACGGACAGCCACGGGGTGCTGGACCAGGCCCGGGATCTCCTCGAGCACCGTCACGGCGTGGGCCACGCCACCCTCCAGATCGAGCCCGACGACCACCGGGGCTGCGACGAGATCACCTGGTAGCCGCGGCCCGATCCCCCCAACGCGAGCGATGGCGACGGCCGTAGAGTGACCGGAGACGAAGGAGCTCGCGTGGCTGTCGCGTGGTTGGTGGTGGGCATCGTGCTGATCGCGGTGGAGCTCAGCCACTTCGCCTTCTTCGCGCTGTTCGCGGCGGTCGGCGCGTTCGCCGCCGCTCTCGTGGCCTGGGTGGCACCATCGGCCATCCCCCTCCAGATCCTCGTCGCCGTGCTGGTGTCCGCCCTGGGCATCTGGCTCGTGAGGCCGCTCGTCAGCACCGCCTTCCACCGGCGGCACGACGGCCAGGTCGGCCCCGGCGTGCACGGCGGCCTCGTCGGGCAGGAGGTCCTCACCCTCGACGCCGTGGGCGGCACGGGCCGACCGGGCCATGTCCGGCTGGCCGGCGAGCGATGGCTGGCGGTCAGCGGCGGCGACCACACGATTCCGGAGGGCCGCAGAGTCGTCGTCACGGCGGTGTCCGGCACCACCCTCGTGGTGTGGCCCGTGGATGGCGTGATCGCACCGGTCGAGGAGTTCGAATGAGCGTCTTGTCAGTGGTCGGCCTGGCCGTGGCCGTCCTCATCGTGGTGGTGCTGCTGCTGGCCTTGCGCCAGATGGTGAACATCGTCCAGCAGGGACAGGTCGGGGTGGTCAAGCGCCTGGGCGAGTACCGGGCCACCCACAATCCGGGCCTCGTGATCATCGCCCCGTTCATCGAGTCGCTCCA
This sequence comes from Acidimicrobiales bacterium, assembly GCA_035719525.1. Classification (GTDB taxonomy): domain Bacteria; phylum Actinomycetota; class Acidimicrobiia; order Acidimicrobiales; family Ilumatobacteraceae; genus DASTFY01. Next base: position 2,599 of record DASTFY010000111.1, on the reverse strand, counting down.
ACGAGTGGACATGCGCGAGATCCCCGTGCCCGGCGACCGGCAGGACGTCATCACCCGTGACAACGTCGTCGTCACCGTCAACGCCACGATCTTCACCCAGGTGGTCGACGCCCGGCAGGCCCTGTTCAGCGTCAAGAACTTCGACATCGCCATCGACGCGCTGGCCCGGACGGCGCTGCGCTCGGTCATCGGCACCATGACGCTCGACGACGCCCTGTCCCAGCGGGAGCAGATCAACACGGACGTCCAGCAGCACATGGAGGCCGTGACCGACAAATGGGGCATCCGGATCAGCCGGATCGAGATCGTCGAGATCGCCCCGCCTCCCCAGATCCTCCAGGCGCTGGCCCTGCAGAAACAGGCCGACCAGGAGAAACGGGCCACGATCCTGGCGTCGGAGGGGCGCCAGTTCTCTTCCATCAACGTGGCCGACGGCGAGGCGCAGGCGGCGGTGCGGTCGGCCGAGGGCGAGCGTCAGGCCGCCATCCTTCGAGCCGAGGGCAACCGCCAGGCGGCGATCCTGGAGGCCGAGGGCCGCGCCCAGGCCATCGCCACGGTATACGGGGCGATCAAGCAGGCCCAGCCCGACCCCACCCTTGTCGCCATCTTGCAGCTCGACGCGTTGGCCCGCTTCGCGGACAGCGACAACGCCAAGATCGTCGTGCCCTTCGAGAGTGCCGGACTCCTCGGCGCCGCGCAGGCGCTGCGCAGCGTGCTCGACGCCGCGCCGACCTCTTCCGGCGGCTGATGGCCGCGTCGGCTTGGGCGCTGAGCGGAGCTGCTCAAGCGACCGGACGGTGCCCGAGGAACAGCTCTCGCGGCGTTCGGTCTTCCGAGGTCTCCTCCATCACCGCCTCCGGCTCGAAGCCGGCGTCCTCCAACAGCCGGAGCCAGACATCTCGCCCGAACAGCCCCCACCGGTGCCGATCGTGCACGACCGCGACGGTGCCGTCCGGCTCCCGCAGCACGAAAGCGAAGTCCGTGAGCGACCAGGTGTCGGACGGGTCGGGATCCCAGCTCCACTCGAGATAGCGCACCGCGCGGCCCGTGGCATCGTCGTGGCCATCATGGTCGGTGGTCGGCTCGAAGGTCTCTCTGGTGCAGTCCGGCGCGAACACCGCGATGCCGCCTGGGCGGCAGTGCACGAACGCGGTGTCCATCGCCTGGCGGAGCTCGGCCTCCGTCAGCATGTACATCACGGCGTCGTGAACGAAGACCGCGTCGAAGGCGCGGCCCAGCCGGGCGGTCCGCATGTCACCCTCGAGGTGCTCGCACTCGGGATTGAGGCGGCGGGAGCACTCCAGCATCCCCGGGGAGAGATCCACGAGGGTCAGGTTGAAGCGGGACTTGAGGTACATCGCGTTGTGGCCCCCGCCGCTGCCGAGCTCGAGCACGTCGGTCACCGGAATGGCCGCCGAAGCCAGCAGCCCCGCGACGAAGGTGGCCTCCTCCTCGTACTCCTCGGGCGGAGAGATGAGCGGCCACCAGGCAGCCAGATCGCCGTACATCCGAGTCCCGTACGGCGGGTCGAACGCGTTGTCGGGCATCGATCGCGCCAGCAGAGCGTGCTCAGCCGCTCGCCTGGTCGCTCGGCTGCCATGGCTGCAGCCACTCGGTGGCCGGCCAGCCCTCGGCCGCCGCCATCAGCTCGTACATGGTGGCGCCGTCGATGGCCTCCCGCACGATGTCGGCATGCCCGGCGTGGCGGGCGATCTCCTCGATGAGGTGCAGCAGCACCCAACGCACCGACCAGGCGTCGACGTCGTCCGGGAACCAGGGCACCCCTTTGGGCACCGGGACCGGCTGCCCGAGATCCGAGATCGCCGACATCGCGGCGGCGGTCTCCCGCGCCGCCTCGTCGAGATCGGCCAGCGCCTCCGCCAGCGTCTCGTCGGGGCCGAGGCGGAAGCCCTCCTCGTAGGCGTCGACGCCCTCTTCGACCGACTTCGGCCGCTCCCGCTGGAGCACCATGTCGATCCAGCCCCGTTCCATCTCGGTGACGTGCTTCACCAACCCACCGATGCTGAGCGTGCTGGGCGTGGGCGCCAGCCTCGCTTGTTCGTCCGTGAGGCCGAACGCGGCGAAGCGGATGCCGTCTCGCTGCTGCTCGATGTAGGCCAGCAGGAGCTCGCCTTCATCGGTCAACGGGGGCGGTTGTCCGGGCATTGGCTCTCCAGTCGATGTCGGGGCTGCGCCGGCACCGTAGACAACCGGATCACTACGGAGCGCCGGGGACCACCTTCACCTCGCCGTTCATGCCGTACTCGTTGTGGCCGGGGAGATGACAGGCGAAGACGAAGGTGCCGGCCTCGTCGAACCGGTAGATCGTCTCCGCCGAGGCGTTGGGCTGCACGGTCACCTCTCCGGGAATGGGCGGATGCTCGGCCTCGGTGCCGGTGGAGTGGCGGGCGTGCACATCTGGTGGCCCCACGATCAGTTCGTGGAGGATCGGGTCGCGGTTGCGCAGCACGAAGCGCACCAGCGTGCCTTCCCGCACGACCAGCCGCTCCGGTGTGAAGCGCGTGTACTCGACGTCCAGCACGACCTCGACCGTGCCCGGGCCGAGCACCGTGGGCTCGTCTCCCCCGGCTTCCAGGCG
>DASTFY010000110.1:0-2189 GCA_035719525.1 Acidimicrobiales bacterium | reverse complement strand
GACCTGGTGCCGATCGTCGAACCCGAGATCGACATCCACAGCCCGCAGAAGGCCGAGGCGGAGGACCTGCTCAAGACCGCCATCCAGGCCCAGCTCGACCAGCTCACCGCCGAGCAGCGGGTCATGCTGAAGCTGACCCTGCCGGAGCGCGACGACTTCTACGCCGACCTGGTCGACCACCCGAACATCCTGCGGGTGGCGGCCCTCTCCGGCGGCTACAGCCGCGAGGAGGCCGACGCCCGTCTCTCCCGCAACCACGGCATGATCGCCAGCTTCTCCCGCGCCCTGACCGAGAGCCTGACCGCGCAGCAGAGTGATGCCGAGTTCGACGCCGCGCTGGACGCGTCGATCGCGAGCATCTTCGCCGCGTCGATCACCTGAACGCGGACGCGGTCGCCGGGATGTCGGATGCGATTCAGCCGCCATGGGGCCTCGCAGCGCGGGCTCGGCGGCCTAACTACCATCGCCGCGGCTGGTGAACGAGCCCTCCGCCCCGGCGCCCACGCTGGACGACGCTGCCGTCATCGACCTCGACGGCTTGGCTGGCGTCATCAACGCGCTCGTCGACGACGGATTCGAGGTCATCGGGCCAACGGTCCGGGACAACGCCGTCGTGCTGGACCGCATCGAAGGCGTCGCCGACCTCCCGGCGGGATGGGGCGACGAGCAGGACGGGGCCCACTACCGGCTCCGGAGGCGGGCGGACGAAGCGGTCTTCGGTTTCACCACACCGGCCACGTCGTGGAAGCCCTTCCTCCACCCCTCCCGAGAGGTGCTCTTCCGCGCCCGACGCGATGGTGGAGGCTTCGAGGTCGACGACACCCCAGAGCCGGCACCTCGGTATGCGTTCCTCGGAGTGCGCTCCTGCGACCTCGCCGGCATCGGTGTCCAGGACCGTGTCCTGCGCTCGGGGAACGTCCCCGATCCCGGGTACGCGGCGAGGCGGGACGGCGTGTTCATCGTCGTCGCCCAGTGTGGCGAAGCGGGCGGTACCTGCTTCTGCGCCTCCATGGCGACCGGACCGACGTCGGAGGCGGGGTTCGACCTGGCCATCACCGAGTTGGTCGACGGTGGCGGCCACCGTTTCGTCGTTCAGACCGGCAGCGAGCGGGGCGCCGCGATCTTGGGTCGCGTTCCCATCCGACCGGCCGACGAGACCGATCGGGGAGCGACGCGGCGCGCGTGGGAGCGCGCCGAGGGCGAGCAGACCCGACGACTCCCGGCCGCCGAAGTCGCCGACCTGCTGGGCCGCAACCTGGAACACCCTCGTTGGGACGACGTCGCCTCCCGGTGTCTGGCGTGCACGAACTGCACGATGGTCTGCCCGACCTGCTTCTGTGGAACGGTCGAGGACACCACCGACATCACCGGCACCGTGGCGGAGCGGTCGCGAACGTGGGACTCGTGCTTCACCTTGGACTTCTCCCACCTCGTCGGGGGACCGGTACGGGCATCGGTGCGGGCGCGCTACCGCCAGTGGCTCACCCACAAGCTCTCGACCTGGTTCGACCAGTTCGGCGAGTCGGGGTGTGTCGGCTGCGGGCGCTGCATCGCGTGGTGCCCGGTCGCCATCGACCTCACCGAGGAGGTGGCCGCCATCCAACGCAGTGACGGTGCCGTTCGGTCATGAAGTCGATCGCCGACCTGCTCGCCGACCACGAGTTCTTCGCCGGTCTCGAACCGGCCGACGTCGAGTTCCTGTCGGGATGCGGCCAGAACGTGCGGTTCCCCGCCGGGGCGACGGTGTTCTCCGAAGCCGATCCCGCCGAGCACTTCTACGTGCTCCGCGAGGGGAAGGTGGCATTGGAGGTGCACGTGCCCGATGCCGGTGCCATCGTCATCGCCACCCTCGGCGCGGGCGAGGTGCTCGGGGCCTCCTGGCTCTTCCCGCCGTTCCGGTGGCAGTTCGACGCCCTGGCGGTCACCGACACCGCGGCCGTCGCGCTCGACGCCGCCTGCCTGCGCCAGAAGTGCGATGCCGACCCCCGCCTGGGTTACGCCCTCGTGCAGCGGTTCGCCGCCCTGCTGGTGGAGCGGCTCCAAGCCACCCGCCTGCGCCTGGTCGACCTCTATGGCGGAGGGGAGCCTTGACCAGCGGGGCGCCATCGATGCCGATGACACCGCTCCCGTACCGGGTGACCGACAAGCGATGGGAGACCGCGGACACGGCCACGCTGACCATGGCCCCG